>CAYQFO010000125.1:0-4739 GCA_964416815.1 uncultured Rhodobiaceae bacterium
GGCTTGTATGACCCGACCCATGAGCATGATGCTTGCGGTATCGGCTTTGTGGCCAATATCAAAAACGTCAAAAGCCATGATATTGTCCGCGACGGGCTGACCATTCTTGAAAATCTGGAACATCGCGGCGCGGTCGGTGCCGACCCCAAGGCCGGAGACGGCGTGGGTATACTCATTCAAATGCCGGATAGGTTTTTGCGCAAAGTAACCGCTGCTTTAGATATTAGCTTGCCCGAAGCAGGTGCTTATGGCGTCGGTATGGTTTTTCTGCCGCCCGATAAAAACAGCCGCGCAGCGATTGAAAAAATCATTGAGGAAAAAATTGCCGAAAAAGGGTACACCACATTAGGCTGGCGCGATGTGCCGGTTGACAATAGCGACCTTGGCCATTCGATTGTGCCGAGCGAGCCGGTCATTCGGCAGATTTTTATTGGCGACACTAAGGGCAATAATCAGACTGTTTTTGAGCGCGATTTATTTGTCATCCGCCGCCTTGTTGAATTGGTTGTCGCCGATACCGATTTTGAGGCTGTGCGAGACTTTTTTTATATCCCCTCCATGTCGTCGCGCACACTGCTTTACAAGGGATTGCTTTTGTCGCGCCAGCTTGGCGGGTTTTATGCTGATTTGCGCGACCCCGACACGGTGTCGGCCATGGCGCTGGTGCATCAGCGTTTTTCGACCAATACGTTTCCGACTTGGTCGCTGGCGCAACCCTTCCGTATGATTTGCCATAATGGCGAGATAAATACGGTGCGTGGCAATATCAATTGGATGGCCGCCCGCCATGAAACATTGGTCAGTGAATTGTTGGGCGATGACATTGAAAAACTCTGGCCATTGATTCAGGAAGGCCAGTCGGACTCGGCGACATTTGATAATGCGTTGGAATTGCTGGTGATGGGCGGCTATTCCTTGGCACATGCCATGATGATGCTGGTTCCCGAAGCGTGGGCGAATAATGATTTGATGGACGAAAAGCAGCGCGCTTTTTATGAATATAATGCCGCCTTGATGGAACCGTGGGACGGCCCTGCCGCCTTGGCCTTCACCGATGGCCGACAGATTGGCGCGACATTGGACCGCAACGGCCTGCGCCCGGCACGCTATTTTGTAACCTCGGATGACCGCGTTGTGATGGCCTCGGAAATGGGTGTGCTGCCGGTAGCAGAAAATAAAATTATCGAAAAATGGCGGCTGCAACCGGGCAAAATGCTCCTTATTGACCTTGAGCAGGGGCGTATTATTTCAGACGCTGAAACCAAGCAGGAATTGGCCGATAAGCACCCTTATGAAGCATGGCTGGCGCGGGCGCAAATCAAACTTGAGGCATTACCGACACCGAAAGGTACCCCCCATGTTCAAAATGACATTCCGCTTATTAATTTGCAGCAAGCCTTTGGCTATACGCAAGAAGATTTGAAATTCCTGCTGGCACCAATGATTGAAAAGGGTGAAGAAGGCACCGGCTCCATGGGAACGGATACGCCAGTGTCGGCCTTATCTCGTAAATCGAAGCCGCTTTACACTTATTTCAAGCAGAATTTCGCGCAAGTGACCAATCCGCCGATTGACCCGATACGCGAAGAACTGGTTATGTCGCTGGTTTCTTTTATTGGCCCGCGCCCGAATTTGCTGGATTTGGAGGGCACATCGGGCGAAAAGCGTCTGGAAGTGCAGCAGCCGATTTTGAGCAATGAGGATTTGGAGAAAATCCGCCGTATCAGTGACGTTAAGGACAATGATTTTCACGCCATTACGCTGGATATGACTTGGGCCGAAACAGCTGGTCCAGCGGGTCTAAAAAAACGCCTTACCGCGCTTTGCGCCGAGGCCGAAAAGGCCGTCAGGCACGGGCATGAAAACATTATTATTTTGTCCGACCGCGCCGTTTCATCTGACTGCGTGGCGATTCCGGCATTGCTGGGGACGGCGGCGGTGCATCACCATCTTATTCGGGCGGGTTTGCGCACCTCGACCGGTCTGGTGGTTGAAACCGGCGAAGCGCGTGAAGTGCATCATTTTTGTTGCCTTGCCGGCTATGGTGCCGAGGCCGTCAACCCCTATCTGGCTTTCGACACGGTGGATGAATTGCGCCGCACAATGGGGCTTGAATTAACGCCCGAAGAAGCGCAGGCACATTTTGTCAAAGCGGCGGGCAAGGGCATTCGCAAAGTCATGTCGAAAATGGGCATTTCGACTTATCAGTCCTATTGCGGTGCGCAAATTTTTGATGCTATCGGTTTGTCGCAAAAATTTATTGATGCCTATTTTACCAATACCGCCACCATGATTGAGGGTATTGGGCTTGGTGAATTGGCAACCGAGACGCTGATGCGCCATCGCGCTGCCTTTGGCGATGAAGCGATTTTGCGCGACGCGCTGGATGTCGGCGGCGATTATGGTGTGCGCACACGCGGCGAAGACCATGTATGGAACGCCGATACCATCGCCAATTTGCAACACGCCGTGCGCGGCAATAGTCGTGAGCAATATCGCGCCTTTGCGCGTCTGGTAAACGAGCAGGATGTGGATTTACTCACCCTGCGCGGGCTGTTCAAAATTCGTGATGGCGAAGAAAGCGGGCGACCGCAAGTGCCGCTTGATGAGGTGGAGCCAGTTGAAGAAATCGTCAAACGTTTTGCCACTGGCGCGATGTCGTTCGGCTCCATCAGCCCGGAAGCACACGAGACGTTGGCGATTGCCATGAACCGGCTGGGTGGGCGGTCGAATACCGGCGAAGGCGGCGAGGAAGCCCACCGCTTTCAACCCATGGCGAATGGCGACAGCAAACGTTCGGCCATCAAGCAAGTGGCCTCGGGGCGGTTTGGCGTGACAGCAGAATACCTCGCCAATGCCGATATGATACAGATTAAAATGGCGCAGGGTGCCAAGCCCGGCGAGGGCGGGCAATTGCCCGGCGGCAAGGTTGCTCGCCGCATAGCGGCCGTGCGCCATTCGACGCCGGGGGTTGCGCTTATCTGGCCGACGCCGCAGCATGATATTTATTCGATTGAAGATTTGGCGCAGCTTATTTTCGATTTGAAGAACACCAACCATGCGGCCGATATTTCGGTCAAGCTGGTCTCTGAAGTCGGTGTCGGCACGGTTGCCGCCGGGGTTGCCAAAGCGCGCGCCGACCATGTGACGATTTCCGGCTTTGAAGGTGGCACGGGTGCTAGCCCATTGACCTCGATTAAACACGCCGGGAGCCCATGGGAAATCGGTCTGGCCGAAACGCATCAGACTCTGGTGCTGAACCGTCTGCGTACGCGAATTTCAGTGCAGGTTGATGGCGGCTTGCGCACCGGACGCGATGTGATTATTGGTGCATTGCTGGGTGCCGATGAGTTTGGCTTTTCGACCGCGCCGTTGATTGCCGCCGGTTGCGTTATGATGCGCAAATGTCATCTCAATACGTGTCCGGTGGGTATCGCGACGCAAAATGAGGTATTGCGGAAAAGATTCACCGGCACGCCGGAGCATGTGATTAATTATTTTTTCTATGTTGCTGAAGAAGTGCGCGAAATGCTGGCCGCCATGGGGGCGCGAACATTGGACGAGATTATCGGCCAAACCGATTTGCTGGACACGCGCACGGCGATTGACCATTGGAAAGCAAAAGGACTGGACTTCACCCGCCTGTTTACCAAAATTGACAGCGATGGGGCGGTCTATCAATGCGAGACGCAAAACCATCCGATTGACGATATTCTTGACCGCAAGCTGATACGCGCGACCATGCCAGCCTTAGAAAACAAACAGCCGGTGAAACTTGCTCTGCCGATTAGCAATATCGACCGCGCCACTGGCACGATGTTGTCGGGCGAACTGGCCAAGCGGCACGGCCATGACGGCTTGCCGGAAGACACCATTTCGGTAAAATTGACTGGCACGGCGGGGCAGAGTTTTGGCGCCTTTCTGGCGCGTGGTATTTCTTTTGAGCTGGAAGGCGAGGCCAATGATTATGTTGGCAAGGGTCTGTCGGGCGGGCGGCTGGCGATTTACCCGCCGGTTGATAGTGCGATTGTGCCGGAGGCGTCAATTATTGTCGGCAATACGGTGTTGTATGGCGCGATTGAAGGCGAATGCTATTTGCGCGGCGTGGCCGGTGAACGGTTCGCCGTGCGCAATTCTGGTGCCATTGCCGTGATTGAAGGCGCGGGCGACCATTGCTGCGAATATATGACAGGAGGGTGTGTGGTGGTGCTAGGGGCGACCGGTCGCAATTTCGCCGCCGGTATGTCGGGCGGCATAGCCTATGTGCTGGACGAAAGCGGTGATTTTGAAACGCGCTGCAATATGTCGATGGTGGAATTGGAGCCGGTGCGCGGTGATGTCGGCACGGCCTTAAGCGAGCTCATTGGCGATATGCGCCATCACGATGGTGAGCGTTTGCACAAATTACTGACCAATCATGCGCACTATACCCATTCGGCGCGGGCGCGTGATATTCTGGCCGATTGGGACACCTATCTGCCGAAATTCCACAAAGTTATGCCGATTGAATTCCGCCGCGCGCTGAATGAATTGGACGATGAGACTGAAACAGCGCAAATTGCAGCAGGAGAATAGAATGGGAAAGCCGACCGGATTTCTTGAAATTGATCGCAAAGACTCCACCACTTTACCAGCTAAAGAACGGGTGCAGAATTTCCGCGAATTTGCCGTGCCGCTTAAGGCGAAGGATTTACAAGCTCAAGCCGCGCGCTGCATGGATTGCGGTGTGCCTTATTGCC
>CAYQFO010000126.1:0-4713 GCA_964416815.1 uncultured Rhodobiaceae bacterium
CTTTAACGCAATCACGCGTGCCGCATTCAAATCTGCGTCTTTTTCGTAACCGCATTCTATACATAAAAACCTGTCCATGGCAAACCCTTTGCCGTCGGGTAATGGCTTCTTTTCACGGTTTTTGCAATTCCGTTTGCCGCATTCGGGGCAGGTCTGGCTGGTGCCAGGTGCTGCGACCGCAATCGGCTTTGGCAAGCCGTTGAGCGGTAGCTTGTAGTCCAGCACCATCGCCAGCTTGGTATATTGACTACGTGCCAGAAGGCGATTGAAATTATTCCGCTTTCGTTTCGATGTGCGGTCTGTCAAATTGCCCAAATGTTCAATCACCACTTGTGATTTGTGTTCGGTTGCCAGTTCAACAATTTTATTTGCCGCTTGATGCACTGCCTTGTCGGCTTCGGCCAATCTGGTTGCCGATTTATACTTCTTGCCGTGCTTTTGCGTTGTCCGTTGGCGGCGTTCTTCTTTTTGCTGCACATAGCGCAAATTGCGCCCGCTAAAATTTTCCTCGGCGATGATATGACCTATATCATCCACAACACACATACTCGCCAGATTATAGATGCCACGGTCTACGCCAAGATAGGTTTGCCGCTCAATTTTCCGTGTTTTAAACTCAAAACTGACATGCACCTCAAAGTGGCCATGGCGCTCCATCAGTTTCGCCGATGCTGACTTGGCGCGGTTCATAAATTCGGTCAGTTGAAAATCGGCCGCAAATTTGATTGGAAACAATGCGCCGGTTCTGTTTCTCTTTCCTTCGCAAAAACACTCACTGGTGCGAATATCAATCAGCCCGCCTAAATCTATCGACTCGGCAAAACGACTCTTTTTCGAATGTAGGTTGAGGTAAAGTAGATATTTTTCTTTGACATTATCATATAAAATGAGGAAGCCATCGCTAATTCGATTTGTCAGAAACAGAATGGGGCGGGTAAGGCCGGATTTATTTTCTTTTAATATATTGTCCCTTGCTTGGTTTTCGTCTTTGAGTGTCAAGCTGTTTTTAAGCTCTTCATAGGCTTCTTCATGGGCTTTCTGATAGGGTGTCAAGCGGGTAAATGTCGGCAGGCCGGGTTCGGAAATCTCCTTGCGTTTGTCTTCAGGCTTTTTGGCTTCTTCGGCACAGCGTTTTTTATAGTCGTCTTGCAACGCCAGATAGGCGGCAATTGTGTTAGCAAGGTCTTCCTGCAAACCGACCTTGGCCGCAAGCCCCAAAGGTAAAGGTTTCACCAATGGTGCAATAAACTTTTTAACCGCGTCAATCCGAACCTTATTGGTGAGATATTTTCCTTCGGCGGTTATCTGGCCCAATGTTTCGAACTCCGCCAAAGTCAAGGGCAACAATTTGCTGTATGCAAGATGGTTGCGTATCAGAGCATCGCGCAAAATCCGTTGCTTCTTTTTCGACGGATTGTGAATTTGAAAAACCGCCGTTTTATAAACATAGTGATAGCGCGGGTCGCGCTTTTTTCTGGGCATACACGCCTCTTTTTCCCTCTTTTGGCACAGTCAGATTAAATGTACTCAGGCCAATTTTGTCAACGCTCGCCTCATAGTTTTGAGGGCGTGTGATTTGGGCAGGCTGCCTCATAAAAAGCCAAAGCGCAGACGCGTCACCCCCGCGACAGTTCGCGCATGGCCTCGTCCAGCCCCTCAAGGGTGAGCGGAAACATCCGGTCGGCGAAAACCTGCTTAATAATCTGAGCCGACGGCGTGTGTTCCCAATAACGCTCGGCCATCGGGTTCAGCCAGATGCAGTTTTCATACACATCCGTCACCCGCTTCAGCCACAGCGCGCCGGGTTCTTCGTTCCAGTGTTCCACCGAGCCGCCCTCATAGGTGAGCTCATACGGACTCATCGACGCATCGCCGACAAAAATAATCTTATAGTCCGACCCAAAAGTGTGCAGCACATCCCAAGTCGGCATTTTCTGCGTATGGCGACGTTTATTGTCCTTCCACACGCCCTCATACAGGCAATTGTGGAAATAAAAATACTCCATGTTCTTAAACTCACTCCGCGCCGCAGAAAACAACTCCTCACAAAGCCGAATATGCGGGTCCATTGAGCCGCCAATGTCAAAAAACACCAGCACCTTGACCTTATTGCGACGTTCCGGAATCAACTTAATGTCAAGATAACCCGCATTAGCGGTGGATTGAATCGTGTCGTCTAAATCCAGCACATCGGCCTCGCCGTCGCGGGCGAATTTGCGCAATCGCCGCAGGGCCATTTTAATGTTGCGCGTGCCAAGTTCAATACTGTCGTCGAGGTCTTTGTATTCGCGCTTGTCCCAGACTTTAATCGCCTTGAAATTCTTGTTCTTATCCTGACCGATGCGGATGCCTTCTGGATTATAGCCGTCGGCCCCGAAAGGCGAGGTGCCACCCGTGCCAATCCATTTGCTGCCGCCCTCATGGCGTTCTTTTTGTTCTTCGAGACGCTTTTTCAGCTCCTCCATAATTTTTTCCCAGCCGCCGAGTTTTTCGATTTCGGCTTTTTCTTCATCGGTGAGAAATTTTTCGGTCAGCGTTTTTAGCCAATCTTCGGGAATTTCGACAATTTCGCCATCGCCGAGATTCTCCAACCCCTTAAACACCTCACCGAAAACGCGGTCGAACTTGTCGAGATTGCGCTCGTCTTTCACCAGCGCGGTGCGCGATAAATAGTAAAATTCTTCCACCTTGCGGTCAATCACATCGGCATCCAGCGCCTCCAGCAATGACAGATATTCGCGCAACGTCACCGGCACCGCATGGCTTTTCAATTCGTGGAAAAAATTAACAAACATGGGTGACGTTCCTATACATCCTTTTGGTTGCCGCGATTATTCATTGCCAAATATCTTTCTTATTTTCCCAAAATTTCTTCACATCGCCAAAATGTTGCATTCGGTCGTTCATTTTTGCAATTTCTTTGGGATAAAAATTTTCCATCATATTGCAAAATTCAAGCATCCATTTTTTTTTCGGGAATAGTCGGTATTAATTTTGAGATTGTTTGAGTCGGCAATTTGAATCTGTCCCCAACCTAAAGCTCCTATCGCAGTTTTTCTAATTGCGCTCGCGGCGTGCCAGAAAGGCCAGCCGCTCGAACAAATGCACGTCTTGCTCGTTTTTAATCAGCGCGCCGTGCAGGGGCGGGATGATATTGCCCGCATTTTGCTCGCGTAGCGTTTCCGGGTCAATATCTTCGTTCATTAAGAGTTTCAGCCAATCCAGTAATTCGCTGGTCGACGGCTTTTTCTTCAGCCCCGGCACATCGCGCACTTCATAAAAAGAAGTCAGCGCGGTTTTTACCAAACGGTCTTTAATGTCGGGATAATGCACATTGATAATCTGCGTCATGGTGTCACCATCGGGGAAGCTGATATAATGGAAAAAACAACGCCGCAAAAACGCATCCGGTAGTTCTTTCTCATTGTTTGAGGTGATAATCACCAAGGGTCGCTTGCTCGCCTTAATCGTCTCGCCGGTCTCATAGACAAAAAATTCCATCCGGTCGAGTTCTTGCAACAGGTCATTGGGAAACTCAATATCGGCTTTGTCGACCTCGTCAATCAACAGCACGATGCGCTCGTCATGCTCAAAGGCCTCCCACAGCTTGCCCTTATTGATGTAATTCTTCACATCTTTGACGCGCTCATCGCCCAGTTGACTGTCGCGCAGGCGGGTAATGGCATCATACTCATAAAGCCCCTGCTGCGCTTTGGTGGTTGATTTAATGTGCCACGTAATCAACCTCATACCCAGCGCACTGGCCACTTCCTCGGCCAGAACGGTTTTACCAGTGCCGGGTTCGCCTTTAATCAGCAAGGGGCGCTCCAACGTTAGCGCCGCGTTGACGGCCACACGCAAATCTTCTGTGGCGATGTAGGTGTCGGTTCCTTCAAATTTCATGGGTCTCCCGCTTTCTGTGTCGGCCTCTGGCGGCCTCATGGTGAACTATGCGGCGCAAGACTAAGACCAAGCAACGGCCTGTGCAAGAGCATAATGGACAACAATTTTAACGGACAAACTTGATTTCATCGTGAGGAATCAGTATACAAGCCGCGTTCAAAACGTGTCCCCTGCTTGAGGAAGCAACAGTAAAAAGAGGAGAATATGGCGACAAGATTGACGAAGGACTACAAACCATCGGGAGATGAGTCGTTTATGAATGCCAAGCAGCGCGAATATTTTCGCCGCAAATTGCAAGCGTGGAAAAACGATATTATTCGCGGCACGCGCGAGACGGTCATCGGTTTGCAAAATGAAAGTATCAAGCATCCCGATGATGGTGACCGCGCCGCCTCGGAAACCGAAAAGGCGTTGGAATTGCGCACCCGCGATCGCGACCGCAAATTGATTAGCAAAATTGATTCTGCTTTGCGTCGTCTTGAGGACAAAAGCTATGGC
Organism: uncultured Rhodobiaceae bacterium; assembly: GCA_964416815.1. Lineage (GTDB taxonomy): Bacteria > Pseudomonadota > Alphaproteobacteria > RS24 > RS24 > JBPCVS01. Next base: position 4,402 of record CAYQFO010000126.1, read on the forward strand.
TATTGCGAGGAAAGCGGTGAACCGATTGGCTTGAAGCGTCTGGATGCGCGTCCGATTGCCACGCTGGGGTTGGAAGCGCAGGAACGTCATGAAAAGCGCGAGCGCGTCTATCGCGATGATTGATGTCGTGGCGGCTTTCGGGTTTTCCACATAGTTTTTTCCACCTCGGTTTGGCGCACACTTCAGTAAGGTCCTGAAATTTAGAGGTTTTATTTTGTTCTTGACAAATAGAACAAAAAATGAACATAATCTCTCATTGCTTGATAATAGGCACTATGAAATAACGGAGGAAAAGATGGCTAGCAATGTGGT
>CAYQFO010000127.1:0-4554 GCA_964416815.1 uncultured Rhodobiaceae bacterium
AAGGTGACAAGACGTTCGACTATGCTGCGCGCCAAGAAGCTGCCAACCTACCCAATGCGGTGCAAAAAGACGGCTCCATCAATTGGAGCGATGAGATTGTGCGCGATGCTGGCGGCAAAATGACCTTGCGGATTTTTGCGAGCATCAAGCCGGTAATCGGCGCGATTAATGGTGCGGCGGTTGGTGTGGGGGCGACCATGTTGCTCCCGATGGATGTTCGCATTGCTGCCGACAATGCCCGCTTCGGCTTTGTTTTTACCCGCCGCGGTATTGTGCCGGAAGCTTGCTCGAGCTGGTTTTTGCCGCGCATTGTTGGTATTTCGCAGGCACTGCAATGGTGCTATGCGGGGGAAGTGTTCAAAGCTGAAGAAGCCCTAAAGGGCGGGTTGATTTCCGAAATTGTGCCGCCCTCCGATTTGATGCCCCGCGCCAAAGAAATGGCCCGGCAAATGACCAAGGCAAGTGCCCCGGTTTCAATTGCCCTAACACGGCAAATGCTGTGGCGTATGCTGGGAGCAGACCATCCGATGGAGGCTCATAAGGTGGACAGTAAAGCCATTTACGGGCGCGGCGGTCAGAGCGACGCCAAAGAAGGGATAATGTCATTCCTCGAAAAACGCGAGGCCGATTTCAAAGACAAAGCCTCCGCCGATATACCGGATTTTTATCCTTGGTGGGATGAACGCAAATATAGCTGAAACCCTTATTCGTCTTCATGGCGCACAATCGACACCACCGGTGTAAATGTCAGAAGCCATATCGTAAATGCCAACATAAGGGCGGCAAATAGTCCGGTCGTCGTCAATGGGCCAATCAGTTCGGTGCTGATACCGGCGAAAAAGGCGCCCAAAGGAGCTGCCCCCAGAAAGCCCAGATTATAAAATGCCAAAACACGCGCCCGCGCTTTTGCCGGAGCTTCAATCTGTACAATGGTGCGCGAGGTGACCATATTAACGCCCGCCGCCAGTCCCCACAGATGCGCCAATATGCACAAGACAACGAAATCCCGCGCAAAAGGCACAATCAGCAAAGTTACCGAGCCGACAATCAAGGCACTCGACATCGCCAGTCCACGATGGTGAATAGGGCGTCGGAACAGCAAAATAAGAGTCGATAAAATCGTCCCGCCCCAAAAGCAGAAATTCATAATGCTAATCTCAAGCTGACCGCCGCCAAATATATTCCGCACAATAAGCGGTAATGACACCATGAAAATGCCGATGAAGAAAATACCGACAGCAATCGTCGCCAGCATGACCGGGTATATGCGTTGTGATTGGCTCACCACATGATATCCAGTCAGCCAACCGCGGTCGGGTATAGCCGTTGCATCATTGGGGTCGTGCGCAATGGGTGGAATGCTCGGCAAGGACACGGCACAGACCAGCCCGAACACCATGGCAAAGGCCTGCATCGCCAAAAGCGCCCACGGCCCGGCTATCGGCGCGGCCAAACCAGCCAACGCAAAGCCAATGAGTTGCGCTGAAAATTGCGTAACCAATGACATCATAACAGCATTTTGCACATTGCCGGTGGCAACGCGTGTCAACATGGCATCGCGGGGCGGTGCCGAAAAGGCTGATACCATCCCCATGCCGAGGGCAAAAATAATGATATGCGCATAAACCAACTGATTTGACCAAACCAGCCAACACAATGCCGTCACTGGTATGGTCGCGACAATATGCACGAGAACCAGCATGGTGCGGCCATTATGGCGGTCAGCCACGCCCCCGGCATAAATCAGTAGGAATAGTTGTGGCAACGACATGGCGATTTGTGCGAAAGCCAAATCACCAGCACTGCCACCCAAAACAATCAGCACGAGCGTCGGTATCATAACAAATTGCAGGCCCATAAAGGCAAACCATGCGCCAACGCCGCCAAGATAGGGAATGAGTGGATTCATGCGGGTGCGTGGTTGTTCCAGAGACGGGGTCATGCTGATTCCGATTTAATGCGCATCAACTATATGACGTCTTGCGTCCCAAATCTATCAAGATTCTTGTCTGCGGGCGGTGCTGCCCTTTGTAATTGACTCAGTAATTGACTCAAAAATCAAAGAATTTTGAATTAAAATTCATCTAACCTATTGAAATTATTGAAATTAAGGTAAAAAATCCTTAACGCGAAAGGACACCGCACAATAAAAAAATAATGAGGTGCTAAATGCCTGTCCAAACCATTTCACGTGCGTGCCAGAATCATATATTCAGCCTTTCCGCCAACAGTCGGTCAAACGATTTGATGGATATTGCACTTATGCGTTTGGTCATGGCTTTGGTTTGTCAGATATTTTCTCTGAAGGAAGGATATATACTCGGCAGCAGCCGTGGTCCGTCGCGCCTTGTACTGGCACGTCATATGCTGCAATATCTGTCGCATATTGTTTTCGGCCTCAACTATACCGATGTCGCGCGGATGACGTGCCGCGATCGCACAAGCGTGGCGCATGCTTGCGGACGTATTGAAGACGAACGCGATGACCGCGATTTTGATAAGGCGGTGTTTTTTTTGGAACTGTCATTGATGCACATGGCGCGGCAGATAACGGAACGCGCCTTATGACGCCCGCCGCCGACCGATTGTTCCGTCAGCAAGCGCGTCGGCTCATGCGAGCGGGTAGTTTTGTACAAACAATCGACGATGGCTACGGGTTGTTTGTAACCCGCAATAAGGCGAAAAAACCGGTGGCACACCTTGAAGCATCACTGGTGGAGGTGTGGTGTAAGGCCGATTTGCTGACCGCAAGTCATGGCCGCTTCACCCTGTCGCAAACCGGACGTGCTTATTTGCATCGTGGGGCGGTGGAAAAACCCGATGAACGCTTTATGGCTCAACATCAATTACGACTCCCAACAGACAATGCCGCCAATTCGCCGCAGAAAAATGTCAGTCAAACGGCACTGGATTGGCTGAAACATCGTGGAAAGCGGAGCGGCTTCAGTCATGCTGAATTTGAAGCCGGTTTTCGCTTTCAGGCCGATTATGAACACTGCCATTTTGTCGCCCGCACTGGCATGGATTGGTCGCGGCCGGTTTATGTCGATGGCGGACGCGGTACAGGCGGGCCGGATGATATATCTGCACATGTGTTGGATGCGCGCAAAAAATTTAGGGCGGCCCTGGCCTATTTAGGGCCGGGTCTGGCCGATATGGCACTGTCGGCGTGTTGCCAGTTGCAGGGGCTGGAAGCGTGCGAAGAAAAATTCAATCTGCCCAAACGGTCGGGCAAAATGTTGTTGAAATTGGCTTTGATGCGTCTGTCGGTTTATTATAAAATTCAGTCGGCCAGTGTGGCGGCGGCGGCGTTTCGAATGCGCTGAACCATGGCGTAAAATCCGTTCGAACGTTGCCGAGTCAAATGCGTCCCCAATCCGAGCTGCTCAAAAGCACCTTGGGCGTCATAGGCCAGAATGTCATCGACTGACTTGCCGGAATAAAATCGCAATAAAATCGCCACCAATCCGCGCACAATATGCGCGTCGCTGTCGCCCCGAAACGTCATTTTTTCTTTTGACCCCTCGCTGACCAACCAGACTTGGCTGATACACACTTCCACCTTATTGGCACTGTTGTGTTCGGCCTCGCTTAGGGGCGCAAGGTCGTGCCCCAGTTCAATAATATAGCGATAGCGGTCTTCCCAATCATCAAACAAGGAAAAATCGTCAAGCAATGTGCTAAGTGCGTCCATTTATGGCCTCATGGCACAGACGATAGGGGACTATGGTGTGGGCGGCAAGTCATGGTAGATAAACCACTCTATGACCATTCGACTGAAAGCGGGAATTTATGTTCAGGCACTGGTGCGTCGCGTGTTTGCAAATACGGCGGCCGCCTTTGTCGCGCGCCATGGCGATGATGATGCAGGCGATATTTTCATCCGCGTGAATTGCCTGAATGGTCATTCCGGCCTGTTGGTTCGCTTTACTGGTCTTGATGGCGAATGCAGTTGGCGCGTATTGACCACCCCCCACACGCCCGACGCAGATGTGGATGCCTTATTGCAGCGTGAAATTAAACGCGACCCGGATCTATGGGTGGTTGAGATTGAAAATCGTGACGGACACCATTTTCTTGAAGAAAAAATTATCGGCGATTGGTCGTGATGTCATGGCGTTGCCATAGCCGTCCGCGATATTTGTCAGCGGCAGGTTGATAAGCGTCGCTCAGTTCGCCCAGTGCTTCGTTGAAACTGTCGAGCGATAGTGCCACGTCAATCTCAAACGCATCAAATCCGCACCGCGCCATGAAGTGCCATTGGTCATAAAGCACCTCGCCAATGGCGCGTAGCTCGCCGGTAAATCCCATCTGCTCGCGCAAAATACGCGCCGTGGAATATCCGCGCCCATTGCGATAGGACGGAAACGTCACCGCCACCAGCGACACCATATCAAGATAGGGTGCCAGCGCGTGGACATCCTCACCGAGCTTTGTTTTACCCTGATTGTAGGCGCACACCACCACCCCAAGCCGCGCATTGCGGACGCGCAAAGCATCCGCCTCATTCACCAATCGCTCAAACGAGACGATGGCAGGTGCCGCGCCCAGCAC
>CAYQFO010000128.1:0-4546 GCA_964416815.1 uncultured Rhodobiaceae bacterium
GAACTATGTTGCTAATGCGTGGTTTTGGGCGGATGATTTTGTTTTTTTAGATCGTTACAAATCGCCGTTTCAGCATATTATTGCGGACCACCTCCTGGGTTTTGGCAATCTTGACTCAAGAATTATAAGCCGTGCTGCATATTGGTTTTTGGGCTGGAGATTATTTGCTGATAATGCCCAATATTATTATATTTTTAACCTATTTTTAATTATCTCATGTTCTTGTTTTATATACAAAACTTTTTCCGCCCTTCAAGGTTATAAAAGTGGAATTATTGCAAGTCCAATTTATTATTGCTTACCAGGGGTCGTTTATTCATATAGTTGGCTGTCAAGTTCGCAACATCTTATTCCTCATTTTTTTGTTCTTCTGTTTGTTTATATATACTCATGCCATCGGCATGTAAAAATGTCGTCCCAGACGGCCATATTGCTTTTTTGTATATTTTTAGTCGGCATGTCTCAAGTGTGCTTGCTGGCCCAAGATATATGTTTGGCACGCTGACCTTTCTGTTCTTTTTTCTCGGCGTATGGTCTGTCTTTTATCCTTACGCATTACAAAGGAGTAAGCATTTGATATTTATTGGGGCCATAATTGTATCATCTTTATTGGTATATTCTGCAGCGCGGCAGATGACGTCGAGGACAAGTTCGCGTTTCACTACCCATGAATACAGTGCCAATCTAAAGCAGCATGTATTGGAATTAAAAGCCTTTAATACCAAGCATGGTAAAAATTACAAACGCTATTGCTTTGAAGCAGATAGATTGTGGTGGGGGCGGACTCAATTTGGTCAAGCGTTTTTGCTTTTCGTGGATAATGGGAAAGCGTATAATTTAATTTATGACAAACCGCACAATTACATACCTAGGAATGTGGTCAAAGATACAAAGCTTTGCGATGTTGTTTTTGCTGTCGAAGGTCGCTCTCTTGTCAAACAATAATGATTGTTAAAGACATTGCGTCTTGGGGACGCCTAACCCCGTGTGCGCATCAGCTCGTAGAATTAAACAATCACACAGAAATATCTTCTGTTCTAAATCATAATAAGCCCGGCATATGCTACGGCATGGGGCGTAGCTATGGTGATGTATGCTTAAATCAGCACGGGATATTATGGCAAACGGCTAAATTGGACCAATTTATTGATTTTGATGAAACCAACGGGCTGTTAACTTGTCAAGCTGGTGTGCTGTTAAAAGATATTCAGCAATTAATGGTGCCGCGCGGATGGATGTTACCGGTTACCCCCGGCACTCAGTTTGTGACCCTAGGCGGGGCCATAGCCAATGATGTACACGGCAAAAATCACCATGTTCATGGTAGCTTCGCCCATCATGTCAAAAAAATCAAACTACACCGCACGGATGGTGAAATCATAGAAGCAACACCAAGTTTAGAAGCTGAATGGTTTGCCGCAACGATTGGGGGCTTAGGTTTGACCGGCGTTATTGTCGAAGCGCAAATTCAACTCCGTCCCATAGCCGGTTCATGGTTGGCCACTGAAACCATTGCTTATAATAGTTTGCAAGAATTCTTTCATTTGGCTGATACATCAGAAGAAGCATGGGAATATACGGTTGCATGGGTTGATTGCATGTCTGGTAAAAATGTCAGAGGCATATTCATGCGCGCCAATCATGCAGCGTCTGAGCGCGAACCACGACAATCGCGTAAGCTGTCCATACCTTTCTCCCCGCCCGTCTCGGTCTTTAACCAGTTCACCTTACGACCGCTCAATGCAACCTATTTTTATCTCCAAAAATGGCAAGCAGGCACTAAGCTCGCGCACTATCAGAGCTTCTTTTATCCGTTGGACTCTTTGTTAAACTGGAACAAGCTATATGGACGTAAAGGCTTTTTTCAATATCAAACTGTTGTACCACGCGAAAACGGCTATCAGGCGACAGAAGAAATGTTGGCAGAAATCAAACGCGCACGAAGCGGTTCCCTGCTTGGCGTTTTAAAGACATTCGGCAATAAGCAACCTTTAGGCATGCTGAGCTTTGCCCAACCGGGGGTAACTTTAGCACTGGACTTCGCCAATCAAGGCAAGCGTAACTTAAAATTGTTTGAACGCTTGGATGCTATCGTCGAACAGGCCGGGGGTAAAATTTATCCAGCCAAAGATGCCCGCATGCCCGCCAAATTATTTGCTGCGACGTATCCGCGGCTGAATGAATTTTTACCATATCGTGACCCCGGCATTGGTTCGGACATGTCACGCCGTCTCATGGGGAGCTAACATGAACAAGACACATCATATCGTTATCGTCGGGGCAACATCGTCAATCGCACAACATTGCGCGCGCTTATGGGTGCAAGATAATAGCGTATCTATGATGAGCTTAATCGGTAGAAATAAGGACAGTACAGAAAAAATAGCCGCAGATTTACGCGTCAGGAATCCTCAAATTGATATCCGAGTTGTCGCAACAGACTTCCTTAATGCTGATGGCGTTAAACAGACGGTTGACGAGACAGCAAAAAAGCAAGCGGTCACGATAGCTCTCATTGCACATGGTATGTTGCCGGAGCAAAGTCAGTGCCAGACCGATTTACAACTTAATCAACAAACCTTAGAAGTGAATGGTGTATCACCAATGCTTTTTGCCGAAGCTTTTGCACAGCATATGGAGCAAGAAAATTATGGCAAATTGGCCATTATCGGCTCTGTTGCTGGTGATAGAGGACGCAAATCCAATTATGCTTATGGCTCCGCAAAAGCAATGGTAAGCAGCTATAGCCAAGGCCTACAACATCGATTTGCAGGCACTCAAGTCAAAATTATTTTAATTAAACCGGGACCAACCGCGACACCCATGACAGCCAGTCTAAAAAATAAAAATTTGGCAGACGCTACTGATGTGGCAAGAAACATTGTGCAAGCCATAAGCAAAGGCAAGGCTGTTGCTTATATACCCAAAAAATGGTGGCTCATCATGTTAATCATCAAAAACTTGCCCCGCGCATTGTTTAACAAATTAGATATTTAATCAATTATCTTATTCCCAAATCAACCTCAAGATTGCAAATCGCATTGACAAAATTATTTGGCGCATGCGCCTGCTTGCCAGTCCATGCTATATTCGGGAAGCGGTCGAGAATGCGGCGATAGGCTGTCTCCAACTGCATATTGGCAATGCGCTGGCCAAGACAAACATGTGCGCCAGTGCCGAAAGCCAGATGGTCTTTGGCATTATTGCGGTGAATATCCATGCGGTCGGGGTTGTTAAAGACGTCCGGGTCACGATTGGCGGCGCCGTAATACATCACCACTTTTTCGCCGGGCATGATTTTCTGGCCGGAAAATTCGGCTTCGGCCAGTGCCGTGCGGCGCATATACATAACCGGTGAAACCAATCGCAAGGCCTCCGGCACCATTTTGGCAACCAGATGAGGCTCATCCAGCAAGATTTGCTTCTGGTCGGGAAATTGCGTCAATAGCCGCATCGTACCCGACAGCGAGTTGCGCGTTGTGTCATTACCAGCGAAAATAATCAGCAACCACGAGCCGTCCAGATAAGCCTGATCCATTGGGTCGCCGTCAAGCTCGGTGGTGGCAATCGCGCTCAGCAAATCATCGCGTGGATTTTTGCGCCGATCGGCCAACACTTTTTGCCCGTAATTAAACATTTGCCGAATGTTCCACATGAATTTCATGATAAACCACGGGCTTATTTTAGAGTCCGGGTCGGTAACAATATATTGTGCATGTTCCAGATAATGCATCCACCGCACAATGCTGGGACGGTGTTTTTCGTCAATGCCCAGCATTTCGCACAGCGTATAAAGCGGCAGCCATTCGGAAAAATGAGTCACCATATCCACCTTACCGTCATTCTTTTTGGCGATGGCTTCCATATTGTCGAGCAGGCGGTCAACCTCGCCCTCGACACGGGTTTGTAGCTTGGCGATATAATCTGGTGTGAAAAAAGGCCGGTGCGCCATACGCAAGGGAATGTGCCAAGGTTGGTCGAGATTTATCATGGAATTGAGCGTCGCGCCGCGCAACCGCTTTGGGCCGCCCGCTTCGGCACTATAGGCCGACAAAATGCCGCCCGTGCCGGAAGAAAATGTTTTGGCGTCAAGGTCGCATTTTTTGACATCCTCATAGCGCGCCAGCGACCAGTAACCGGCAACATCGGTATCGTTCGGCGGCTGCCACCAAGCGACCGGCGCCTTTTCGCGCAAAGTGTGAAAATAGCTGTAAGGTTGGCCGTGTTCGGCAAAGGCCATAATGTCCATGAGGTCAAAGCCTGCTGGCGTTTCATATTTGATATGGGGAGGCCGGTAGCTATTGTCCTCGGTCCGAATGGTTTGTGAAAGCGGACGCATGGCTGTCTCCTGAAATAGATAACATATATGCTATAATTATAAACGGCGTGGGTTTGCCATCAAGGCAAAAATTATAGCCGTGCCATACATGCACTTTAACATGCACTTTAACATGCACTTTAACATGCGCTTTTGCTTGAAACGGCGCGGCAAGGAATTATAAAAACATACGCACTGTGAGATAAACAAGGAGAGGGGCCGGAGTGG
>CAYQFO010000129.1:0-1381 GCA_964416815.1 uncultured Rhodobiaceae bacterium
CGAATTTGACCGTGCGGGTGGCCATTTTAGGAAATGTGTCGGTCGTCATCATGGCCACAGCAGGTGCCGAAATGTTCCATGGCGAGGCATTATTGATACCGGTGCCTTTGCATCGTCGGCGATTGATGGGACGACGTTTCAATCAGGCGGCTGAAATCGGGCGGGCGTTGGAAAAATTGACCGGCCATGAAATGTGCTTGAGCGCACTTATGCGCACCCGCGCCACCAAGCGGCAAATCGGTTTGACACGCGCCGGACGCAAGCGCAATCTGCGCGGTGCCTTTAGCGTGACCGAAAAAAGCCGCGCCAAGTTGACTGGTCGCCGCGTGATTTTGCTTGATGATGTGCTAACCACCGGTGCCACGGTCGAGATATGCACAAACACACTTTTGCGTGCCGGTGTGGCCGAAATTGATGTGCTGACCGCGGCAAGGGTTGTGATGCCGGAACGGCTTCCAATATCTTGAAACAAGAAAGGCGGATTTCATGCGTGTCGCATGTGTGCAACTAACAACCGGGCGTAACCCGACAGAAAATCTGGAGATGATTGCGGCACGCATGGCAGAGGCCGTGGACAAAGGTGCCGAAATGGTCGCCTTGCCCGAAACTTGCAATTTTATGGAAAAGGGTCGCAAAGCCATGCAGGCGCGGGTGCAGCCCGAAGCCGACGACACCAGCGTCGCCGCGATGGGCGACAAGGCACGGCAACATAATATCTGGCTACTGGCCGGTTCTCTGGTGCTGGCAAGCGAAGATGGTCGCGGTGTCAATCGCTCTTTATTATTCGCGCCCGATGGCAGCGTCGCGGCACGCTATGACAAGCTGCATATGTTTGATGTCACGCTGGAAAGCGGTGAAACCCATGCCGAGTCGGCTTCTTACGCGCCGGGCGAGCGGCTGGTTGTCGCCGATTTGGGGGTCGCCAAACTCGGCATGAGCATTTGTTATGACGTGCGCTTTGCTGCCCTTTATCGTCAATTGGCACTGGCGGGTGCCGATATTATCAGCGTGCCGAGTGCCTTTACCCAACCGACGGGGGCGGCGCATTGGCATGTTCTTTTGCGGGCGCGGGCGATTGAAACCGGCTGTTTTATTTTGGCGCCGGCGCAAAGTGGCACACATGAAAACGGGCGCACCACTTATGGCCATAGCCTGATAATCTCGCCTTGGGGCAAAGTGCTGGCCGATGCCGGAAAGGATGACACAATGGTTCTGGCTGATTTAGACCTTGAAGAAGTCGCCAAAGCGCGTGGCCAAATTCCATCTCTGAAGCATGGCCGCACTTTCCGATTGGCCGACGGCCCGCAACGCAGTGATGATTAAAGTACGCAGTGATGATTAAAGTACGCAGTGATGATTAAAGTACGCAGTGATGATTAAA
>CAYQFO010000129.1:1481-4511 GCA_964416815.1 uncultured Rhodobiaceae bacterium
ACGCAGTGATGATTAAAGTACGCAGTGATGATTAAAGTACGCAGTGATGATTAAATTTAATTGCCACCGCACTCTATCTCGCGCTATCGCTATCGCTTCGCTCGGCTACCGCTATGTAATTGACGCTCATATCACCGCCAGTGCGCCATTGGGCGGTCAGGGGGTTGTAGCTGACACCGGTTGAACGCACAAAATCCAACCCGACGCCATTGGCGATTGTTTCCAGCTCTGTCGGGGTGATGAATTTGTGCCAATCATGCGTGCCGCGTGGTAGCCAGCCCAGCACATATTCGGCGCCGATAATGGCCAGCGCGAAAGACTTTGGCGTGCGCGATATGGTGGCCAGAAACATAATCCCATCCGGTTTTAACATCTGCCCACAGCTGCGTATAAAATCGGTCGGATGGGCGACATGTTCAATCACTTCCATATTAAGGATAATATCAAATTGCATACCGGTCGCAGCCAATGCTTCCGGCGTGGTGGCGCGATAATCAATCTGCAAGCCGCTTTGGGTAGCGTGAATTTGTGCGGTTTTTATAGTCTCTTCACTGGCATCGGCACCGATGACGTGCGCTCCAAGCCGCGCCATCGGTTCACTCAACAGCCCGCCGCCGCAGCCAATATCAAGAAGATTAAGCCCGTCAAGGGGCGTGGCACTGTTGGCGTCCAAATCCAAAAGCGCACAAGCTTGTGCGCGAATATAAGACAGGCGCACTGGATTGAATTTGTGCAAAGGTTGGAATTTTCCCTGTGGGTTCCACCATTCATCGGCCATGGCGGTAAATTTGGCGATTTCTGCGTCATCAATCGTGTGTGTGCGTTCACCCATGCCGATGGCCTCCTTCTCAATTCGGTTCTCAACTTGGCCAAGTTTGGTTGCCATAGAGGGACAATATCGTGTAGGAAAACCTCACCTTTGTATAGGGCATTGGTGGTGGAAAGAAAACCGAAAGGACAGGCATGGCGCGTCTGGTGATGAAATTTGGCGGTACGTCAATGGGCGATATTGAGCGCATCGGCAAGGCCGCCGCGCATATCAAACGCGAGGTTGACGCCGGTCATCAAGTGGCCGTTGTGGTCTCGGCCATGGCTGGTGAGACCAATCGGCTGGTTGATTTGACGCACCGTGTGGCGCGTCTGCACGATGCGCGTGAATATGATGTTGTTGTGGCCGCCGGTGAGCAGGTGAGTGTCGGCCTGCTGGCCATGGGGTTGCAGGATATCGGCGTGGCGGCACGCAGTTGGTTGGGCTGGCAGATTGGTATGGAAACTTCTGATGTGCATGGCGCGGCGCGTATTGCTGATATTGCTACCGACAGACTGGAAAGCCAATTTGAAGAGGGGCGCGTGCCGGTGATTGCCGGTTTTCAGGGGATTTCCGCCACCGGGCGAGTCACCACGCTGGGGCGTGGCGGGGCCGACACAAGTGCTGTCGCCGTGGCTGCTGCCATCCAAGCCGACCGCTGCGATATTTACACTGACGTCGATGGGGTTTATACCACCGACCCGCGCATGGTGCCGCAGGCGCAAAAACTGGCACAGATTTCGTATGAAGAAATGCTGGAATTGGCCTCTTCAGGGGCAAAAGTGCTACAAACGCGGTCGGTCGAACTGGCCATCGTGCATAATGTGCGGTTGCAAGTGCGCTCCAGTTTTGACGCCGCCGATGCGCGCCAACCCAAAAACGGCCTTGTCGGCACGTTGATTTGCAATGAGGATGAGATTATGGAACATGAAATTGTCTCAGGCGTGGCTTATGCGCGCAATGAAGCTAAAATCACCGTTCTTGGTATTGCCGACCGACCGGGTATGGCGGCTGCCATTTTCGGCCCATTGGCCGAGGCGTCAATCAATGTCGATATGATTGTGCAGAATATATCGCCCGACGGTAAAACCACCGATGTAACGTTCACCGTGCCGCAAGATGAAATGCAACGGGCGATGGGTGTGATTGAAGCCAAACAGGACGCGTTGGGCTTTGCCCGCTTGCAAACGACCCCCGATATGGCCAAAATATCAATCGTCGGCATTGGCATGCGAAGCCATGCTGGTGTGGCGCAAAAAATGTTTCAGGTGCTGGCCGAAAAGGACATTAACATTCATGTCATCTCGACATCGGAGATTAAAATTTCGGTGCTGATTGATGCCGATTATACCGAACCGGCCGTGCGGGCGTTACATGCTGCCTATGGGCTGGATGCCTAGGCGGCATACGCTGGTGCGTATTGGTTGAGTGGAAAGAATTAAAATTGGGAGGGGGTTGAATGCCTCTAACAATGGAAGGGCCGCGTATTTTGTTGCGCCGTTTGCGCCAAGTCATGGCCGATGGCGGCGATTGGCAGGAACGGCTTGATAAAATTGTCCACCTGATTGCCGCCAGCATGAATGCGGCTGTATGTTCGGTCTATTTGCGGCGTGGTGAGGATGTGCTGGAATTATGCGCGACCGAAGGGCTCAACCCCGATGCCGTTCACAAAACCGTTTTGCATATTGGCGAAGGTCTGGTTGGCGATATTGCGCAGCACAAGCGGCCGCTTAATCTGGCCGATGCGCAGTCGCATCCGCGCTTTGCCAATCGACCCGAAACCGACGAAAGTACCTTCAAATCCTTCATCGGTGTGCCGATTTTGCGTGGTGGCAATGTAACAGGCGTGCTGGTGGTACAGAATGTGTCGCCGCGTAGCTTTGTGGACGAGGAAGTCGAAGCACTGCAAACCGTGGCCATGGTGTTGTCGGAAATGCTGGCCGTCAGTGACGAAGGCAGCACCGCCGCGCACCGCTCAAAAAAAGCACCGCGCCAGTTCAAAGGCCTTGGGCTCACGCAAGGCATTGCCATCGGGCGCGTGGTATTGCACGAGCCGCGAGTCGAAGTGACCCGCCTTATCAGTGATGATGCAGAAGAAGAAGCACAGCGTCTGTCGGCGGCGATTTATCAATTACGGCGCAATGTTGATGAAATGTTGGCCACCGAAGACGTGTCACATGCCGGGGGACACCTGGGCGTATGGGAAGCCTATCGCATGTTTG
>CAYQFO010000130.1:0-4498 GCA_964416815.1 uncultured Rhodobiaceae bacterium
CATATGACCAGCCATTTTCTTACCCTTAAACACGCGTCCCGGATCTTGGCATTGACCAGTTGACCCATGGCTACGGTGCGAAATCGACACGCCATGTGATGCTCTAAGACCAGAGAAATTATGTCGTTTCATGGCACCGGCAAAGCCCTTACCGATGCTGACGCCAGTTGCATCAACATGTTGACCTTCGATGAAATGATTGGCGGCGAGTTCAGCCCCCACATTCAGCATATTTTCTGGACTGACGCGAAATTCGGCAAGGCGGCGTTTGGGTTCGACTTTGGCCTTGGCGAACTGCCCGCGCAGAGGCTTGCTAGTACGGCTGACTTTGGCAAGACCAGCCCCAAGCTGCACGGCGGTATAGCCGTTTTTTTCCTGCGTGCGTTGTGCCACGACCTGACATTTATCAAGTTTCAGCACAGTGACCGGGATATGCTCTCCGGCATCGGCAAACAGGCGGGTCATCCCCATTTTTTGAACAATCAATCCTGAGCGCATGTGCGACATCTCCGGCCTCATCCCTAAAGTTTAATCTGCACATCGACACCGGCGGGCAGGTCTAGTTTCATCAGCGCATCAACCGTTTGCGGGGTTGGGTCAACAATATCCAGCAAGCGCTTATGGGTGCGCATTTCAAACTGCTCGCGGCTTTTTTTGTCAATATGGGGCCCGCGCAAAACGGTGAATTTTTCGATATGCGTGGGCAGTGGAATCGGCCCACGCACATCCGCACCGGTGCGTTTGGCGGTGTTGAGAATTTCACGCGCCGAATTGTCCAAGACCCGATGGTCGAAGGCTTTCAGCCGAATACGAATGTTTTGATTTTGTGCCATATCAGTCTTGCGTTTCCCTTATTTCACAATTGCGGCGACGACACCGGCACCAACCGTGCGCCCGCCTTCACGAATGGCAAAGCGGAGCTTTTCTTCCATTGCAATCGGCACAATCAACTCAACTTCCATCTCGATATTATCCCCCGGCATAACCATTTCCGTCCCCGACGGAAGGCTAACAACACCGGTCACATCCGTCGTCCGGAAATAAAATTGAGGACGATAATTGGTGAAAAACGGCGTATGACGACCACCCTCTTCCTTGGTCAAAATATAAGCCTCGGCCTTGAACTTCGTATGCGGCGTAATCGACCCAGGCGCACACAATACCTGACCGCGCTCAACTTCCTCACGCTTCGTCCCGCGTAACAAGACACCAACATTGTCGCCAGCCTCACCCCGGTCCAAAAGCTTGCGGAACATCTCAACGCCCGTGCAAACCGTCTTTTGCGTATCCTTGACCCCAACAATCTCAATCTCATCATTGACATTGACAACACCACGCTCAACGCGACCCGTGACAACTGTCCCACGACCCGATATCGAAAAAACATCCTCAATCGGTAAAAGAAAAGGCTGATCTTTCGGGCGGTCTGGCTGGGGAATATATTTATCAACCTCCCCCATCAAGGCCATTATCGATTCCTTACCAAGTGCCTCATCACCACCCTCAAGCGCGGCCAAAGCCGAACCCTTAACAATCGGTATCTCATCGCCGGGAAACTCATAGGACGTCAAAAGCTCACGCACCTCAACCTCAACAAGCTCCAAAAGCTCGTCATCATCAACTTGGTCAACCTTGTTCAAATAAACAACAAGAGCCGGAACACCAACTTGACGCGCCAATAATATATG
The DNA here is from genome assembly GCA_964416815.1 of uncultured Rhodobiaceae bacterium. Classification (GTDB taxonomy): domain Bacteria; phylum Pseudomonadota; class Alphaproteobacteria; order RS24; family RS24; genus JBPCVS01. Next base: position 1,689 of record CAYQFO010000130.1, read on the forward strand.
CTCACGCGTCTGCGGCATCGGCCCGTCGGCGGCATTCACAACCAATATCGCACCATCCATTTGCGCCGCACCGGTAATCATATTCTTCACATAATCGGCATGACCGGGGCAATCAACATGCGCATAGTGACGCCCCTCAGTCTCATATTCAACATGCGCCGTCGAAATCGTAATCCCGCGTTCCTTTTCTTCAGGCGCCTTGTCAATATCGGCATAAGCGGAAAATTCCGCCCCACCGGTCTCGCTCAAAACCTTCGTTATCGCCGCCGTCAACGTCGTCTTGCCATGGTCAACGTGACCAATCGTACCGATATTGCAATGCGGCTTGGTGCGTTCAAATTTCTCTTTTGCCATCTTTTACTTCCTCGTCAATATACCCGTTCGGGCGATTAGGCCAATTTGGCGATAACTTCGTCAGACACTGCCTGTGGCACAGCTTCATAATGGTCAAACTGCATGGAATATTGCGCCCGCCCCTGTGTCATGGAGCGCAGCGTATTAACATAACCAAACATGTTGGCCAGCGGCACCATGGCCGTAATAACAGATGCATTACCGCGCGGTTCGGTACCGCGCACTTGTCCACGGCGGCTATTCAAATCGCCAATCACATCGCCCATATATTCGTCTGGCGTGATGACTTCGACCTCCATAACTGGTTCCAGCAATTTGGCATCAGCATCACGGGAAACCTCGCGGAAGGCCGCGCGTGCAGCAATTTCAAATGCCATAACGCTGGAGTCAACATCGTGAAACGCGCCGTCGTGCAGCGTCACTTTGAAATCAATCATCGGGAACCCGGCCAGCACGCCATTCTCACGGACGCTGGCGACACCCTTTTCGACCCCCGGAATATATTCTTTCGGGATAGCCCCACCGACAATTTTATTTTCAAATTCAAACCCGCCGCCTGGCTCCAACGGCTCGATGGTCATTTTTATGCGTGCAAATTGACCAGCGCCACCGGTTTGCTTTTTGTGCGTATAGTCGACTTCTGCGGTTTTGGTGAAAGTTTCGCGATAGGCTACTTGCGGCGCACCGACATTGGCTTCCACCTTAAATTCGCGCTTCATGCGGTCGACAATAATGTCCAGATGCAGCTCGCCCATACCAGCAATCACGGTCTGGCCGCTTTCTTCATCCGATTTCACCCGGAAAGATGGGTCTTCCTGCGCCAAGCGTCCCAGCGCCAGCCCCATTTTTTCTTGGTCGCTTTTGGTTTTCGGCTCGACGGCAACTTCAATCACCGGTTCGGGGAATTCCATGCGCTCAAGAATAACTGGCGCGTCAGGACTGCATAGCGTGTCGCCGGTTGTCGTATCCTTCATGCCCACCAGTGCAACAATATCACCAGCGTAGGCTTCTTTAATTTCTTCGCGCGAATTGGCGTGCATTTGCAACATCCGACCAATACGCTCGCGCCTGTCCTTCACCGTATTGACAACCGTCGCACCGCTTTCCATCTTGCCGGAATAAATGCGCGCAAAAGTCAGTGAACCGACAAACGGGTCATTGGCGATTTTGAAGGCCAGCATGGCAAGCGGCTCATCATCAGAGGATTTACGGGTGACTTCTTCTTCTGTTTTGGCATCAATGCCTTGAATGGCGGTCACATCCACGGGCGAGGGCATGAGGTCCACCACCGCATCCAATAGGGGCTGCACGCCTTTGTTTTTGAAGGCAGTGCCGTTCAGCACTGGCACGAAAGCCTGCTCAATCGTGCCTTTGCGGATACATTTGATGAGGGTTTCCTCATCGGGTTCAGTGCCTTCCAGATAGGCTTCCATGACCCCATCGTCCATTTCGACGGCGGCCTCCACCAGTATGGCGCGATATTTTTGTGCTTGCTCTTTCAGGGTGTCGCGTATGTCACCATATTCATAGTCTGCGCCCAAATCTTCGGCCTTCCACAGCACCTCTTTCATTTTGACGAGGTCTATCAGGCCTTCATAACCGGCCTCTGCGCCGATGGGTAATTGCACGACCAGCGGTGTTGCGCCTAGTCGGTCTTTAATCATTTCCACGCAGCGGAAGAAATCAGCCCCGACGCGGTCCATTTTATTGACGAAGCACATGCGCGGCACGGCATATTTGTCGGCTTGGCGCCAGACGGTTTCTGATTGCGGCTCTACGCCTGCGACCGAGTCAAACACGGCCACGGCACCATCCAGCACGCGCAAGGAACGCTCTACCTCGATGGTAAAATCGACGTGTCCCGGCGTATCAATAATGTTGATGCGCTTGTCGCGCCAAAAACAAGTGGTGGCCGCCGAGGTGATGGTAATGCCGCGTTCTTGTTCTTGCTCCATCCAATCCATGGTGGCGGCGCCATCATGCACCTCGCCGATTTTATAGCTGACGCCGGTATAATAGAGAATACGCTCGGTTGTTGTTGTTTTACCGGCATCGATATGCGCCATGATGCCGATATTGCGATAGTCGCTAAGGGGTGTTTGTCGTGCCATGATAATCTACCAGCGATAATGTGAGAAGGCGCGATTAGCTTCGGCCATACGGTGCGTATCTTCGCGTTTTTTGACGGCCGATCCGCGATTATTGACGGCGTCCATCAATTCGCCGGACAGTCGGTCTACCATGGTATTTTCACCTCGCTCGCGGGCGGCGGCAATCATCCATCGAATGGCGAGTGCTTGTTTTCGTTCGGTGCGCACTTCGACCGGCACTTGATATGTCGCGCCGCCGACTCTGCGCGAGCGCACTTCGACCGTCGGCATGATATTGTCGAGTGCTTCGTGGAAGAGCGCGACTGGGTCGCGCTTCATTTTGTTTTCAATCGCGGTGAGTGCGCC
>CAYQFO010000131.1:0-4402 GCA_964416815.1 uncultured Rhodobiaceae bacterium
GTGCCTAAATAGTGACGTGCAATCATGTTGGCGGTTTCGTATACGCCGCCACTGTCGGGACCATAGACCAAAATAAGCGTTGGTGCTGCGTCGCCCGGCAAGTTTTTAACAAAACCCTCAACTTCATGGGCTTTCAGTTTCATGACGCTCCTCTTTAATCAAGGCCGGCACGTCAGCCAAAATAAGCGTCAGCTCATCGGCCAGACGGCGCAGCAGTTGGCCCCACACGGCTTCGGCATTCGTCTGTCGGGTGTTTTGATTGCCGCTGCGGTCAAAACTGTCGCGCACCGACAGGGTGCGAGAAAAAAGGATTTTGCCATCAGAGGTCAACACAAATAATTCGGCAGACAGGGTTACTTCTTCTCGCCGCGCTTGTCCGGCGGCATCAATCAACCTGCCGCGTCGGGTTTCAGATAGGGCGATGCGACCGGTATAAGGTGCATTGGCGGTTGGGATGATGCGCCCAGCCAGTGCGTCACCGATGGCCTGACCGAGCCGTGTATTTGGCAAGTCCAGCGTGGCCAGCGCGATTTTTGCGCTGCCATGGTGTCCAAATATGGGCTTAAAGCCGCAGGCCGACAGCAACGGCAGGACAACCAAGGCGAAGACGAGAATTGCGTGGCGCATCTCAGACCACCAAATTGACAATCCGCCCGCGAACAATAATCGTTTTTTTAACTGGTTTGCCATCAAGAAGCCTCGCAATCCGTTCGTCGGCCATGACCAATGTTTCAATCATAGCCTGATTGGCTTCGCTCGGCACGGAAATTTCGGCCTTCTTTTTGCCGTTAATTTGAACGGGCAGGGTGATTTCTTCCACTTTCAGCACGCTTTCATCGGCTGTTGGCCACGCGGCCTCGGCGACCAACCCGTCACCGCCCAGCATTTCCCAACAGCTTTCAGCCAGATGCGGCATCATCGGTGCAAAAAGCTGCACCAGCGTTTGCAGGCTGGTTTTCAAGGCGGCTGCATATTCTGGTATTGTGTCTTTGGTTATCGTCGGGGCGGCGTGCAGGTGATTGCTCAATTCATAAAGCCGCGCCACGGCGCGGTTAAAGGCGAGGGCTTGCAAATCCTGCGTCACCTGTTTGACGGCTTGTTGCGCGGCGCGATAAATATCCAATGCCTCGGCATTTTTCGGCGCTTTGGTAAGGGGTGTGGCCCGTGCCAAATTTGCCGCTGGTTCGGCGACCAGCCGATGCACACGCTGGACAAATCGCCAGGCGCCTTCAATGCCGTCTTGCGTCCATTGCACATCGCGCTCGGGGGGGGAATCGGACAGCATGAACCAACGCGCTGTGTCGGCCCCATAGCGGTCAACAATATCATCCGGGTCAACAGTGTTTTTCTTTGATTTGGACATTTTTTCGACCGCGCCAGTGGTGACGGCAATTGTTGGGTCGGCGGCCAACACGGCTGTGCCGTCTTGCAGGCTCACCTGTTGCGGCGACAACCAGACGCCGTTTTTATCGCGATAGGTTTCGTGGCAGACCATGCCTTGGGTAAACAGGCCGTCAAACGGCTCATCCAGCCCGATATGACCGGTTTTGTGCATGGCGCGGGTATAAAAGCGGGCATAAAGCAAATGTAAAATCGCATGTTCAATGCCGCCAATATATTGGTCAACCGGCAGCCAGTAATCGGTTGCGGCGCGGTCGGTCGGTTGCGGGGCCTGCGGGGCGGCAAAACGGGCGAAATACCAGCTACTGTCGATGAAAGTGTCAAAGGTATCGGTTTCGCGCCAAGCTGGTTTGCCGCAGCTTGGACAATCAATATGTTTCCATGTCGGGTGGTGGTCAAGCGGATTACCCGGTTTGTCAAAGGACACATTTTCGGGTAGCGTCACTGGCAATTGGTCACGCGGCACTGGCACGGCACCGCAAGCCGCACAATGGATAATCGGTATTGGGCAGCCCCAATAGCGTTGCCGCGAAATGCCCCAATCGCGTAACCGAAAATGAATTTTGCGGTGGCCACGTTTTTCGGCTTCGAACCGCTCAATTAACTGGCTGCGCGCACTGGCAGCGGTCTGCCCGTTCAGTTCGGGTGAATTGATTATTATCCCATCACCCGTATAGGCCTCGGTTTCAATGCTGAAATCATCATCGGCATCTATGGGGCGCACAACGGTGCGCACGGGCAGGTCATATTTGCGGGCAAAATCAAGGTCGCGTTGGTCATGCGCCGGGCAACCGAAAATCGCTCCGGTGCCATAGCTCATCAGTACAAAATTGCCGACATAAACGGGCAAATGGCAATCGGCATCAAGGGGATGGCGCACTTTCAGACTGCAATCAAAACCCAATTTTTCGCCTGCCTCAATCTCACTTTCGCCGCCACTGCGGCGGGCGCATTCGGCGCGAAATGCGGCCAGTGACGGATTGTTGCTGGCCAGTTCTATGGCCAGTGGGTGGTCGGGTGAAATGGCGCAAAAAGCGGCCCCGTAAAGCGTATCGGGGCGGGTGGTATAAATTTCCAGACCGGTTAGGCCACCGACCGGCTCCAGCAAATCGAAAGTGCATTGCAACCCTTGCGAGCGGCCAATCCAATTTTGTTGCATGAGCCGCACTTTTTCCGGCCAGCGCGGTAGCTTGGCGAGCGTTGTCAGCAAATCTTCGGCATGGTAGGAAAAAAGAAAAAACCATTGCGTCAAACTGCGTTGCTCAACCGGTGCGCCAGAACGCCAGCCGCGTCCGTCAACAACTTGCTCATTGGCCAGCACGGTCTGGTCGACCGGGTCCCAATTGACCATATTTTCGCGCCGGTCGACCAGACCAGCAGCCAGAAAATCCAAAAACATGGCCTGTTCATGGATATAATAAGTCGGGTCGCAAGTGGCAAATTCGCGGGCCCAGTCAATCGACAGGCCAAGACGTTTTAACTGCTTGCGCATGGCGTCGATATTGGCGTATGTCCATGCCGCCGGATGGGTGTTTTTTTCCATTGCCGCATTTTCCGCCGGCATCCCGAACGCATCCCACCCCATTGGGTGCAGAACATTATAGCCGCGCGCTTTACGAAACCGCGCCACCACATCGCCCATGGCATAATTGCGCACATGGCCCATATGAATACGTCCGGACGGATAAGGAAACATTTCCAGCACATAATATTTTGGCTTGCCGCAATCGGGCAATTCGGCTTCAAAACATCGGGCTTCTTGCCAACGCGTTTGCCAACGGGCTTCGTGGTCGGATGGGGTGTAACGCGATGGCGGCTGCATTTGACAAATAACCGATACGGGCGGTTATCTGGCTCTGCGCGCGCGGACAAAATCACGCGCTCGCGTCAGGATGATATTTTCCAATTGCCGCGCCGTGTGCGGTGTTGCCGCAATGCTAACCCAGCCTCGCCGCCGTTGACGCTGGCGGAAAACGGCAACGCGCACCGCATCGGCGCGTAATTCAAGACCGCTAATCACGGCGTTGATTTTGAAGCGTTCGGCCGGCGTTTTCGGGGCATTATACCAGTCGGTGATAATCACCCCGCCGACCGGGTCGGTTGAGGCAAGCGGCATAAAAGAGAGTGTATCCAATGTTGCCCGCCACAAATCGGCATTGACGGACAGACCGGGCGGCAATGCCAATTCGGTGGTTTCAGGTTTTTCTTCGGCGGCCACGCTTTCAAATTTAGCCGCGCCACAGATGATGAGCGAAACGCAAGCCAGTATTGGCAGAAAATTTTTGAAGGGGTGGGGAAAAAGGCGCATGATGTACTCAATATATGCTCAATCAATATGGCGTTCAATAAGTGTCGGTTATGTTATCTTTCTAGGTGGCTTATCAAAAAAAGTCCAGCGCAGGCTTTTTTAATTTTCCATGGTCGGCAAAAAAATCAATCGCGGCAAAGCCGTGCCATGGGGTGCGCGCAGCAGTGGTCAGGCATTGCCACTGGCTCGGGGTCATGCCGCCCAAGGCGAGCGGCGTCAGGCCCTTGTTTCGCGCCAATCGCGCCAGCTCAGTGGCGCGGGTGACGCCGAGGGGCGGCGTGTTTATATGGCTTTGCGTGGCAAAGACGGGGGCAATGAAAATCGCATCAAATCCGGCGTCGGCCGCCGCCGTGACTTCATTTTCATTATGGGCGGCGGCAGTGCGCGGGCCAACGACATCCGGCGCGGCAGGTGGTCGCGCCCATGCTGGCGCATGAAACCCGCAGCCCAGCCGTTGCGCCAGCGCGACATCGCGACCAATGACCAGCAATAAATCATGTGCTTCAGCCAAGGCAAGCAATTGCACGGCCAGCGTCTCACGCTGTGGTGCGTCATAATCGCGTAGCACAACACCACTACCGGTCGGCAGACGCGAGAGTGTTGTTATATCGGGCAAGCGATGTCGGTCGGTCATCAGCCACAGATGCGGCAATCGGACAAATTTTTTGCTCACTGGTCGGCGGCTCCGTAAAA
>CAYQFO010000132.1:0-4341 GCA_964416815.1 uncultured Rhodobiaceae bacterium
GTGTCGCCCTATGACCGAAAGGGTCTTTCAGCCCGGCCTCTTGACCGACATAAAACGCGCCAATTGTACTGGAAGATAATGTCTGGTTGGGGGAAGGTGTTAAAGTGTGCAAAGGTGTGACCATCGGCAAAAATAGCGTGATTGGTGCTGGTTCCGTGGTCACACGCGATATTCCGGCCAATGTCATTGCCGCAGGCACGCCGGCGCGCACAGTGCGTGAGCTGGAGACGACCACCCCCATGCACACGCGCAAAAACCTATTCAAGAATAAAAAAGATTACGACAAAGCAATGAGATACCTTCATTATCTTAACCATAAGAACAATAATTACTTGAGCTGGCTGTGGCATCTGATTGTGCCCAATAGGCGGAGTTAAACCGATGCGGTTGCTCATTGTGCCGGCAATTTGTTGCGGCCTTATCGGCGTCGCCCAAGCCAGTGATAACGGCATCGCCATGCACGGCAAACCGCTATTGGCCAAAAATTACCGCCATTATGCCTATGCCAATCCGCTGGCGTTGAAGGGCGGCACGCTCCGCCAAGCATTGCCGGGCAGTTTTGACAGCCTCAACCCGTTTTCCATTCGCGGCAATGTCGCCCGCAATATACGCGAGCGCGTATTTGAAAGCCTGCTTGATCGCCATTATAATGAAGGTTTCGCGCTTTACGCCCTGCTGGCAGACAGTGTCACAACACCCGATAACCGGCGTTCCGTCACATTTACCATCAACAAAAAGGCGAAATTTTCAGACGGCGCACCAGTTACAGCAGCCGATGTTAAATTTTCGCTGGAGATATTACGAGAGAAAGGGCGTCCCAATCACCGCTATTATTACGGTAAGGTCAAACGCATTAAAACGCCGTCGGCGCACCGCATCACATTTTATTTTGATAAGAAAAATCTCGACCGCGAATTACCCCTGATTATCGCTCTGATGCCGATATTACCGCGCCATATTTATGCCAAACGCGATATTCAAAAGGCCGGGTTGGGTATACCCATCGGCTCCGGCCCCTATCGGGTCGAAAAGCTGACGCCCGGAACACAAGTGCGCTTTGCTCGCAATAAAAATCACTGGGCGGCCGAATTACCGGCCAATCGCGGCAAATATAATTTCGCGCTGCTGATTGACGATTATTACCGCGATGATGCAAGCGCATTTGAATCTTTCAAAACCGGCGAAAGCGATATTTGGGTCGCGCATAATGCCCAACGCTGGCAAAGTGGATTTGATTTTCCGGCCGCCAAAGATGGACGCATTGTTAAAGCAACAATAAAACGCGGCACGCCCTCGGGGTTGCGTGGTTTGGTGTTGAATACGCGCCGTCCGGTGCTGGCCAAAAAAGAAGTGCGCCGCGCGCTTGACCTAATGTTCGATTTTGAATGGGTCAATAAAGTGCTTTACGATAATGCCTATCAGCGCACATTAAGCTATTTCGGCAATACACCTCTTAGTGGCAGCGGAAAAAAGCGCGCTTATCGCCCACCCCAAAGCGATGGCTCAGGCCGCGACCGCAAAAAACGCACCGCGGCAATCGCCCTGTTGGAAAGTGCCGGTTTTACTTTCAAGCAGAGTAAATTGCTGGATGCGTTCGGCAAGCCGGTTAAGCTGGAAATTATTGTGCAACGGCGCGGGGATCAACGCCTTGCCTTGAGCTGGCAGCGTATGCTGGCGCAAATCGGTATTGACCTGTCGGTGCGCCTGCTCGATTCCAGCCAATACCAACGCCGTCTGCAAAATTTCGACTTTGACATTATCATTTATGATTATTACGCCTCGCTGTCGCCGGGCAATGAGCAAGCCCATTATTGGGGCAGCGCCGCCGCCGACACGCCGGGCAGTCGCAATTATGCTGGTATCAAAAACCCGAAGATTGACGCTGCCATTGCTGCCCTCACCTCGGCACGAAGCGTGAAAACTTTCCAAACAGCCGCCCGCACTCTTGATTATGCGTTGATGAATGGTGCTTATTTTGTGCCGCTTTATCACAATCCGGTGCAATGGGTGGCGCATTGGCAGCATATCAAACACCCGAAGGCGCATTCGCTCTATGGCGCACGGTTTGAAAGCTGGTGGTCAAGCAAATAATTTGTCGGTTAGGTTCCCAGATTAAAGGGCATCGGCGGATTTCAGCGCGTCAATCTCATCACCAGCAAACCCCCAATCGGCGAGGGCCGCGTCATTATGCTCGCCGATTTTCGGCGGTGGCCCTTGAATTTCGCTCGGCGTTCCTTCAAAGCGCGGGGCGACATTGGGCTGCATCACGCCAAAGGCTTCGACAATCGTCTCGCGGGCTTTGTTATGCGGATGCGTTGCCGCCTCCTCCATATCCAGCACCGGCCCATAGCAGACATCGCTTGCCGCCATAATCTCGTCCCATTCATCGCGGGTTTTGCTTTTAATCGCCTCAGCGACTTTGACTTTCAATGACGGCCATTTGCTTTTATCCATTTGCGCCTCAAAATCGGCATGTGCGAGGCCTGCTTTGTCACGCAACAACGTATAAAATTGCGACTCAATCGACCCAAGCGAAATAAATTTCCCATCGGCGGTTTCATACACATCATAGAAATGTGCCGCCCCATCAAGCAAATTTTCACCGCGCTTTGTTGTCCAATACCCACTTGCTTTCATACCATAAAACATGCTCATCAATGAGCTTGCACCATCGGTCATGGCGCAATCAATCACCTGCCCCTTGCCGGAGCGTTGTGCCTCAAACAGTGCCGCGCAAATGCCCATCGCCAGATACAACGCACCGCCGCCGAAATCGCCCACTAGATTGAGCGGCGGCACCGGCTTGTCGCTTGTGCCAATCGCGGCCAGCGCACCAGTGACGGCAATATAGTTAATATCGTGTCCGGCGGCATGCGCATAAGGGCCATATTGCCCCCAGCCGGTCATGCGGCCATAGACCAATTTCGGATTGCGCTTGCGGCAGACATCCGGCCCCAACCCCAAACGTTCCATGACGCCGGGGCGAAACCCTTCCTGCAAAATATCGGCACTTTCCACCAATTTGAGACAGGCTTCCACCGCTTGCGGTTTTTTCAAGTCCAGTGCCACCGAGCGTCGCCCCCGGGCGGTAATATCATTCGCACTGCCGCCCGTCTGACCCTTGCGGTCAATGCGGATAATATCGGCACCCATATCGGATAAAAGTTGCGCACAAAACGGCCCCGGGCCAATGCCTGCAAATTCAAGAATTTTAACCCCGCTCAGTGGCCCCTTGCCCATATCAATGCTCCCTATTTGGCGCGAGGCTATACTGACAGCCTCAGCGGCGCAATCCTATTGTTTTGTCCCGCGCACCACATCAACGCCGAGGTCGCGGATTTTCTTACGCAGTGTATTGCGGTTAATGCCGAGCAGTTCGGCCGCCTTTATCTGATTGCCGCAAGTTGCCTTAAGCGTTAATTCCAACAGTGGCACTTCCACCTCGCGCAGCACACGTTCATACAGGCCATTGGGCGGCAGTGCATCACCATGGTCGACAAAATAAGTATCTAGATGACTGAACACGCTCTGCGACAAGCTGTTACCCGCCACCGAATTTGGAGCAACTGAGGCGGGGTTTTCCTGCGTCATTTTAGACAATTCCAGTCGCACGCTATCGACACCAATCACTTCCTCGACATGCAAAGCGGCAATGCGCCGAACAAGGTTTTCCAATTCGCGCACATTGCCGGGCCATGAATAATCGCGCAACGCAGCCAGCGCATCATTATCAAAACTCTTGCGCTCCAAGCCTTCTTCCACGCCGATGTCCATAAAATGGCGCACCAATTCGGGAATATCCTCCATACGTTCACACAGAGGCGGCAGGCGAAGCGGCACCACATTGAGGCGAAAATATAAATCCTCGCGGAACAGACCTTGGCGTATCAACTGGCGTAAATCGCAATGCGTGGCGGCAATAATCCGCGCATCGGTTTTAATGGCGTGGCGGCCGCCAACCATTGTATATTCGCCTTCCTGCAAAACCCGCAATAACCGGGTTTGCGCATCCATCGGCATATCGCCTATTTCGTCAAGAAACAGAGTGCCGCCTTGGGCTTGCGCAAACCGCCCTTCAACGCGCTGATTGGCACCGGTGAAGGCGCCCCTCTCATGGCCGAATAAATCGCTTTCAATCAATTCGCGCGGTATCGCCGCCATATTCAACGCGACAAATTCGCCGTGCTTGCGTTGGCCATAATCGTGTAAAGCGCGCGCCACTAATTCCTTGCCGGTACCACTGCTGCCGGTAATCAAAACCGATAAGTCATTTTGCGTGAGGCGGGCAACGACACGATAAATTTCCTGCATGGCCGGCGACGTGCCGACCAACGGCAAACG
>CAYQFO010000133.1:0-4254 GCA_964416815.1 uncultured Rhodobiaceae bacterium
GCATTGGCCATATCAGTTAGCGATGTAGAACGGGGTGACGATTTGGTCATTTCGCTTGTCTCAGACATTTGTCTGTTTCTCATTCTTGGCCAGTAAGCTCTTTTACCTTAGCGGAGAAGTGAGTCAATGCCACATTCGGATGGTTTTGTTTAGCCTGTTGGCAATATATGTTGAGTATAGGTTGAGTTTTTCTCTCCTCCGCCTATGGTATGCGTAAGAGGAAAAACGGTTTCAGGAGCGTAAGATGCAAAAGGTCACGCAGGCATTGGAACGGCTGAATATGGCTGTTGAAAAACTTGAAAACGCATCGCACAATGATGCAAGCAAAGCCGAACTGGCACAACTCAATGAGGACTGTGCGTATTTGCGTGCCGATATTGTGGCCTTGAAAAAGGCCAATGGGCGGCTTGAAACCAGCAAGCGTCGTGCGGCCCAGCAGGTCGAAAAGGCGGTCATCCAGATTGACGATGTTTTGCGAGGCAACCATGACTGAGCTGACGATTTCGATTAACTCACGCCCGTTTCAGATTATATGTCATGATGGCGAAGAAGCGCAGGTTGGACGCTTTGCCGATGATTTGGCAGCGCGCGTGGCGCAGCTCAAAAAAGCGTCCCTATCGGCTGGCGACAGCCATTTACTGGTGCTGGCCGGATTAACCCTGATGAGCGAATTGCAAGAGGCGCAGGACGCATTGGCGACCGCCAAGCAAGGAATGAATGAGGCTGTTTCGGCGCGCAATAAGCTGGACGATCGCCTCAATGAATTTGAAGCAAGCGTGGCCGAGGCGTTGGGTGAAACCGCGACGCGGGTTGAGAAGCTACTAGCACAAAAATATTAAAACGCGTTATAATACACAACTTCATGGAACTGCCCGATGCGATCGGTGTTCATCGCTCGGAGGCTTACTGTCCTTTCGGGAACTGTCACTGTTGCAGGTCGTGGCTTGCACCACACGGTGCCCACCTACTTATGTAGGTCTTACGGGGATTTTGCATCGGACGGTCAGGGCGGTTCCACCATTTTGTTACGGCAAGGTTTTATGTGATTGGCATGTGTATGGACGATAAATCGACAATGCGTCGCGTGGCACGCGCCCACCGCAAGCAGGCACAGGAGGCGGCTGCCGCGTGTGGATTTTCTCAGGATATTCTGGAGGCGGTTGGCAAGCTTACGCCGCCGCGTGTGCTGGCGGTTTATTGTGCTGTCGGGAGCGAAATTGATCCCTCGCCGCTTGCTTTGGTGTGGCCGCATAATAATCTGCGATTGGCCTTACCGGTTTGCCGATTAGAGAGTGAGCCAATGCTGTTTCGCCATTGGTGCGACGGCGTGTCCCTTGGTAAAGATGGTATCGGCATGGCGGTGCCGCCGCCAACCGCTGAGATATTGATACCGGATATGGTGTTGGTGCCGCTTTTGGCCTTTGATAAATCCGGCGGGCGACTTGGTCGCGGCGGCGGGCATTATGACCGCACGCTGGCGGTTTTGCAGCTTGAGCATAAAGCGTTGGCGATTGGTGTGGCTTATGATGCGCAGGAGGTTGACGCATGCCCGATGGAAGCGCACGACAGACGGCTGGATATGGTGGTGACACCAACGCGTATCTTCAAGTTTGACGGCGGCGCACACTGATGCGGATTTTGTTTCTCGGTGATATTGTCGGCCGTGCCGCGCGCCAAGCTGTGGTCGCGCAGGTGCCGCAATTACGCCAAGATTATGCGCTTGATTTCGTTATTGTAAATGGCGAAAACGCCGCCGGCGGGTTCGGTATCACGGCGGAAATTGCCGACCAATTATTGGCCGCCGGAATCGATGTGATTTCGACCGGCAATCATGTCTGGGATCAATCGGCGATTGTCGATTATATAGCCGATGAGCCGCGTTTATTGCGCCCGGCCAATTTTCCGTCCGGTACACCGGGGCGTGGGGTCGGGTTTTATGAAACCGGCACGAAGCGTGTGCTGGTGATAAATCTCATGGGTCAGTTGTTCATGGAAACGCTGGATGACCCATTTGCTTTATTGGAGCGTGAATTGGCGGCTTGTCGATTGGGGGAAGCGGCTGATGCCATTATTGTCGACATTCACGCCGAAGCGACATCGGAAAAAATGGCGATTGGGCATTTTTGTGACGGTCGTGTCAGTCTTGTGGTCGGCACACATACGCATATTCCGACTGCCGATACGCAAATTCTGCCCAATGGCACCGCCTATCAAACCGATGCCGGTATGTGTGGCGATTATGACAGCGTGATTGGTATGGAAAAAGACGAACCGCTCAATCGCTTCACCACAAAATTGCGCGGCGGGCGGTTTCAACCGGCACAAGGCACGCCAACGCTATGCGGTGTGATTGTTGAAACCAATCAAAAAAACGGGCTGGCCGAGACTGTCAACCCGTTGCGTTTGGGCGGCAGGCTTTCGTCGACGGTGCCGACAGAGTAATCTAATTGATTGATTCGCTCGCATAGGGGCAGGAGATTTTGCCATGGCAGGACACTCAAAGTTCAAAAACATTCAATATCGCAAAGGCGCACAAGACAAAAAACGCTCGAAGATATTTGCCCGTCTGGGCAAAGAGATAACCGTTGCCGCCAAAAGCGGTATGCCTGACCCCGACGCCAATGCGCGCCTAAGGACGGCCATTCTGGCGGCGCGGGCGCAAAATATGCCGAAAGATAATATCGAACGCGCCATTAAACGCTCCAATGATGAAGCCAGTGTCAATTATGAAGAAGTGCGCTATGAAGGTTTTGGCCCGGGGGGGATTGGCGTGATTGTCGAGACCATGACCGATAACCGCAATCGCACGGCGGCGGAAATACGCTCCATATTTTCAAGGAGCGGCGGTAATCTTGGCGAAACCGGTTCGGTGTCTTTTATGTTTGAGCGTGTGGGTGCCATTGAGTTTGAGACCGGCATCGGCACTGCCGACACCGTGCTGGAGGCGGCTATTGACGCCGGTGCTGAAGATGTTATCGGCGATGATGACGGCCACGAAATTATCTGTGTGGGAGAAGATTTACACACGGTTGTGGCCGTGCTTGAGCACACGCTGGGCGCCCCGCGCTCGGCAACAATTATCTGGCGGGCGCAAAATGATATTGCCGTCGAGGGCGAAGCAGCCGAAAAAGTAATAAAGCTCATTGAAGCACTTGATGAGTGTGATGATGTGCAAAACGTCTATGCCAATTTCGATATTGCCGATGCGGTGATGGAGGCACTCTCGGCATAATTCTTGAAAGGAACCGCATGCCCGCAAAAAAACCGGACAAAAGACGACTTATCGGCCTTGACCCGGGTCTGCGTTTCACCGGCTGGGGCGTGATTGATAGGCTCGGCAATAAGCTCACGCATATTGCCAATGGCTCGGTGGCATCCGATGCCAAGCTGTCGTTGCCCGAACGGTTGGTGCAATTGGAGGATGGGCTGAATGATGTTTTCGAGACCTGGCAACCCGAACACGCCGCCGTTGAGCAGACTTTCGTCAATCGCGATGGCGCGGCGACTTTGAAATTGGGGCAGGCGCGCGCCGTTTGTTTGCTGGTACCGGCGCGGCGGCGCATTGAGGTGGTTGAATATGCGCCGAATTTTATCAAGCGTGCCGTCACTGGTTCCGGCCATGCCGATAAGCAACAAATCGCTGCCATGCTTGATATTTTGCTGCCGCAAGCGGCGGCCGGTGACGAACACGCTGCCGATGCGCTGGCGGTCGCGATTACGCTGGCGCATGCCGGTGACTTTAACGGACGGCTGGCGGCCGCCCTCAAGGAGCAAGCATGATTGGGATAAGCGTATGATTGGACGCCTACGCGGCATTGTCGACGGGCGCGGCGATAACTGGGTGCTGATTGATGTCGGCGGTGTCGGCTATATGGTGGAAGGCTCGGCGCGGTTGTTGGATAATCTGCCCGGCGATGGTGAGGCCGTCTCGCTGGCCATTGAAACCTATGTGCGCGAAGACCAGTTGCGCCTGTTTGGCTTTGCCAGCGAAGAAGAGCGTAGCTGGTTTCGTCTATTGATGGGGGTGCAGGGGGTCGGTGCGAAAGTGGCATTGGCTATTCAAGGCGTATTGTCGTGCGATGAACTGGCGGCGGCTGTCGCCACTGAAGACAAGGCCGGTGTGGCGCGGGCGCCGGGGGTCGGGCCAAAAGTCGCCCAGCGCATTGTGCAGGAGTTGAAAGATAAAATACCTGAAGCCCACCTTGTGCTTGGTGCGGTCCCAAGTGCAAATGACGCGCAGCGTCAGGCGATGGA
>CAYQFO010000134.1:0-4245 GCA_964416815.1 uncultured Rhodobiaceae bacterium
GGCGGGCGCACGGTTGGTGCCGGTGTCGTCGCCGCAATTGTGAAATAAGGATTGGAGGAGTGTAGCTCAACCGGTAGAGCACCGGTCTCCAAAACCGGGGGTTGGGGGTTCGAGCCCCTCCACTCCTGCCAGCCCTGAAAGGCGGCAGACAGGCAGAAAGGAAAGCATGGCCAATCCACTTAGATTTGCGCAAGAAGTGAGAGCTGAGACGGCTAAAGTTACGTGGCCGACACGCAATGAGACCGTTGTTACCACGGTGATGGTTTTCATTTTGGTGTTTTTGGCCTCGGTATTTTTCTTCATTGCCGACCAGATTTTGAATTGGGCGGTTTCGCTATTGCTCGGATTGGCAGGTTAGAATGGCAAAGCATTGGTATATCATCAATACCTATTCAAATTTCGAGCATAAGGTTGCCGATAGTATTCGTGAGCAAGCATTGCAGGGCGGGTTGCAGGATGCGTTTGAAGAAATTCTTGTGCCGACCGAAGAAGTGGTGGAAATGCGGCGCGGGCGTCGTGTCAATGCGGAGCGTAAATTTTTCCCGGGCTATGTGTTGGTAAAAATGGATATGACCGATGAAGCCTATCACTTGATTAAAAACACGACGAAAGTCACTGGTTTTCTCGGCCAACAGAGCAAACCGGCACCGATTGGCCAGAGCGAGGTAGACCGCATTGTCAATCAAGTGCAGGACGGGGTTGACCGTCCGAAGCCTTCGATTGTGTATGAAATGGGTGAGCAAGTGCGCGTTTGCGACGGTCCGTTTGCCTCGTTCAGTGGGCTTGTTGAAGGGATTGATGAAGAAAAGGCACGGCTGAAAGTGTCGGTGTCGATTTTCGGTCGGGCAACCCCGGTCGATCTTGAATATGCTCAGGTCGAAAAGGTCTGACCGGTGCGTTCTTGGAAGGAATAGAATAGATATGGCAAAAGAGATTAAAGGCTATTTGAAAATGCAGGTGCCGTCAGGGGGCGCCAGTCCGGCACCGCCAATTGGCCCGGCACTGGGTCAGCGCGGGCTGAACATTATGGAATTTTGCAAGGCTTTCAATGCCAAGACGCAGGAGATGGAAGCCAATATGCCGATTCCGACAATTGTGACAATTTACGAAGACAAATCTTTCACTTTCAAAATCAAGACGCCACCGGCTTCTTTTTATCTGAAAAAAGCGGCCAATCTACCCAAGGGTGGCGGCGAGCCGGGGCGCGAAGTGGCTGGTTCGGTAAGCATGGCGCAATGCCGCGAGATTGCCACGAAAAAATTGCCGGATTTGAATACAACTGATTTGGATGAGGCGCAAAAAATGATTGCCGGTTCAGCACGTTCAATGGGCTTGGAGGTGCGCGACTAATGTCTAAAAAAGGCAAACGTATCACTGCGGCGCGCGAGGCCGTTGACAAGAATAAGCTGTATCCATTGAATGAGGCGGTGACGTTGGTGAAAACCAATGCCGCGGCCAAATTTGATGAGACCGTAGAATTGGCGATAAATCTCGGGGTTGACCCACGGCATGCAGATCAGATGGTGCGCGGTATGGTGGAATTGCCCAATGGCACAGGCCGCACCCAGCGTGTGGCGGTGTTTGCCCGTGATGAAAAAGCCGAAGAGGCCAAAGCTGCCGGTGCCGATATTGTCGGGGCTGAAGAATTGGTGGAAACCATTCAGGGCGGCACCGTTGCGTTTGACCGCTGCATTGCCACGCCGGATATGATGCCCTTGGTGGGACGTCTGGGGAAGGTGCTGGGGCCACGCAATCTGATGCCGAACCCGAAAGTCGGCACGGTAACGACCGAGATTGGCGAAGCTGTGCGCGCCGCCAAAGGCGGGGCGGTTGAGTTTCGCGTTGAAAAGGAAGGTATCCTCCAAGCCGGTATCGGCAAGGCTGGTTTTTCTGAAGAGCAGTTGGTCGGTAATGTGCGTGCGCTGGTTGAGGCCGTGCGCAAAGCGCGTCCAAGTGGGGTAAAAGGGGCTTATCTCAAACGTTTGGTGTTGAGTTCAACAATGGGTCCCGGCGTTAAAGTGGATGTTTCCGGCCTAGCTGATTAGGCCACCGAAGGAGAGTGAAAGTGGATAAAGGTGCAAAAGAAGCACTCGTGACAGATTATGCTGGTATTTTTACGAATGCTGGTGTGGTTGTTGTGGCCCATTATTCGGGGCTTTCAGTGTCGCAAATGGATGATTTACGTCATCAGATGGCCGAAGTTGGTGGCACGGTGAAAGTCACCAAAAATCGGTTGGTCAAACGCGCTCTTGCAGGCACTTCGGCGGAAGGTATCAGCACGCTTTTTGTTGGGCCGACAGCGATTGCTTATTCGGCAGACCCGATTGCGGCGCCGAAAATTGCTGATAAATTCGCCAATGAAAATGACCGGCTTGTTATTCTTGGCGGTATTATGGAACAGACGGTTCTTGATGCGGCCGGTGTAAAAAATCTGGCGTCTTTGCCGTCGCTGGACGAATTGCGCGGTCGCATTGTCGGTTTGCTCAATGCTCCGGCCACCAAACTGGTGGGTCTGTTGCAAGCTCCGGCTGGTCAATTGGTGCGTATTATGGCGGGCAAGGCCACACACGATGATGTCGCATGAGGCGGCGCAAGTTCTTATAATTATTGGAGAAAACAAATGACTAACATTGAAAAAATTGCCGACGACCTCTCAAAGCTAACCGTTATGGAAGCGGCTGAGTTGTCGAAATTTCTGGAAGAAAAGTGGGGCGTGTCTGCCGCCGCACCGGTTGCGGTGGCGGCTGCGCCTGCTGGCGATGCTGGTGCTGCTGAGGAAGAAGTAAAAGACAGCTTCACTGTTGTGTTGGCCGCGGCAGGTGACCAGAAAATCAACGTCATCAAAGAGGTTCGTTCAATAACCGGTTTGGGGTTGAAAGAAGCCAAAGAGATAGTCGAGGGTGCGCCCAAAGATATCAAAGAAGACGTGCCGACGGCTGAAGCCAATGAGCTTAAAGAAAAGCTTGAAGCTGCCGGTGCCAAAGTCGAACTGAAATAGTCGCTAAAGCATAAGGGGGGGGTGGCATTTGTGTCCAACCGTCCCCGGTGTCCTCTAAGGGTGGATTAGAACACTTTCGAGATGCGGGACGAAAGTGTTGCAATGCGGGCAAGCCCGCGCCGCAAGTGATAAAGGTAGGAATTTACATGTCGCAAGCTTACGCAGGTCGCAAACGTATCCGGCGCTCTTTTGGCCGTATTCCCCAAGTTATGGAAATGCCCAATCTGATTGAAGTCCAGAGAGATTCTTATGACCAATTCCTTCAGGTGACGGAGCCGGAAGGCGGTCGTGTGAGCACAGGGTTGCAGGAGGCCTTTACGTCGGTATTCCCGATTTCCGATTTCAGCGGCTCGGCCAAGCTTGAGTTTGTCTCTTATGAGTTTGAAGCCCCCAAATATGATGTTGAGGAGTGCCAGCAACGCGGCATGACGTATGCCGCACCCTTGAAGGTGACGCTGCGCTTGGTGGTGTTTGAGCTTGATGACGAAGCCGGTTCAGAAGCGATTAAGGATGTTAAGGAGCAGGAAGTTTATATTAGCGACCTGCCGTTCATGACCGATAACGGCACCTTTATTGTCAACGGGACGGAGCGCGTGATTGTCAGTCAGATGCACCGGAGCCCGGGCGTGTTTTTCGACCATGATAAGGGTAAAACGCATGTTTCGGGCAAGCTGTTATTTGCGGCGCGGGTTATTCCCTATCGTGGGTCGTGGCTTGATTTTGAGTTTGACGCCAAGGACATTTTACATGTGCGTATTGACCGTCGCCGTAAGATGCCAGCGACGGTATTGCTGCATGCGCTGGGGTTTGCCTCGGATGAAATCCTGAATATGTTTTATGACAAAGTCACCTATGTGCGTAGCAAGGATGACTGGGTGACGGATTTTATTACCGACCAACGCCGTGGCAGTAAGCCTGCTTTTGATTTGGTTAATGATGCGACCGGCAAAGTGGTTGTTGAAGCTGGTCAGAAAATATCAGCGCACTTGGCGCGCAAGCTGAGCCAAGAGGATGGCCTGAAACGTTTGCGCGCGAGTGATGCGGAATTGATTGGGCGGTTTTTGTCTGAGGAAATGGTCAGTGCTAAGACGGGTGAAATTTTTGCTGAAGTCGGAGAGGAAATCACCGAAGATTTGCTCGCCCTCTTGCTGGAGCAAGGTTATAAGAAAATCAATACGTTGGCCATTGATCCGGTCAATAAGGGACCGTTTATCCGCAATACATTATTTGCCGATAAATCGAGCGAT
>CAYQFO010000135.1:0-4119 GCA_964416815.1 uncultured Rhodobiaceae bacterium
GGGCAGACGACAACCTGCTCGGGCGCCATCCATAGTGGCAATTTACCGGCATAACTTTCCAGCATGATGGCGATAAACCGCTCCAACGTGCCAAGCACGGCGCGGTGCAGCATGACTGGCCGGTGCTTATTGCCGTCCTCACCAATATATGTGGCATCCAGCCGCTCAGGCAGCACAAAATCGAGTTGCAGCGTGGCGCATTGCCATGTGCGGCCAATCGCATCGTGCAAGTGATATTCAATTTTCGGTCCGTAAAACGCACCCTCGCCCGGCAATTCATCGCAGTCAATATCAGCCGCTTTTAGTGCCTCACGCAAGCCTTTCTCAGCGCGGTCCCAAACCGCGTCTTCGCCGACGCGCATATCGGGACGCAGAGCCAGTTTCACCGTCACACTTTCAAAACCCAAATCGGTATAGACTTGCGTCACCAGCTCACAAAAATTGACCGTTTCAGAAACAATCTGGTCTTCGCGACAAAAAATATGCGCGTCATCCTGCGTCATTTGCCGCACGCGCATCAGTCCGTGCAGCGCACCATGTGGCTCATTACGATGGCAGCAACCAAATTCGGCCATGCGCAAAGGTAAATCACGATAGGATTTAATCCCCTGTTTGAAAATCTGCACATGCGCCGGACAATTCATCGGCTTCAACGCCATCAAATCGGCATTTCCCGACAATACTTTCTCGTCGTCTTCGATGGACGGCACTTCATCCGGCACAACGAACATATTTTCGCGGAATTTCTCCCAATGGCCAGATTGCTCCCAAAAGCGTCGGTCGAGCACTTGCGGGGTTTTAACCTCTTGGTAATCATGCGCCTCAAGGCGTCGGCGGATATAATTCTCCAATTCGCGCCAGATGATAGCGCCGTTTTTGTGCCAGAATACCGAGCCTTGCGCTTCTTCTTGTAAATGGAACAAATCCATTTCACGCCCGAGCTTGCGATGGTCGCGCTTTTCGGCTTCTTCCACCATATGCAGATAGGCTTTTAAGTCTTTTTCACTGCCCCAGCATGTGCCGTAAATGCGTTGCAGCATTTCATTATTGCTGTCGCCGCGCCAATAGGCCCCGGCCAGCTTGGTCAATTTGAACGCCTTGCCCAGTCTGCCGGTAGAAGGCAAATGCGGGCCACGGCATAAATCCTTCCACGCACCTTGCCGATAGAGCGTTATCGGCTCCGCGCTTGGAATGGAAGCGATAATATCGGCTTTGTAAGTCTCGCCAATCTCGCGGAAATGTTTGATGGCTTCGTCGCGCGCCCACACTTCGCGGATAATTTTTTCATCGCGGTCAACAATCTCGCGCATACGCTGTTCAATCGCCTCAAAATCGTCAAGGCTGAACGGCGTTTGGCGGGCAAAATCATAATAAAAACCGTTTTCAATCACCGGACCAATCGTCACCTGCGTATCGGCAAACAATTCCTGCACGGCCTCGGCCAACACATGGGCGCAATCATGGCGCAATAAATCCACACCCTCTTCATCGGCGGCGGTAATCACCGCCACCTCGCCATCAGCATCAATCATGGTTGCCAAATCTACCATCTCGCCATTGAGCTTCAACGCCAGTGCTTTTTTGGCCAATGATTTGGAAATCGATTCGGCAAAAGCACGCCCATCCAGCGGTGCATCATATTGGCGCGTTGTGCCATCGGGGAGGGTCGTGGTAATCATTTTTGCTTCGTTTCAAAATCTGTGGGTTTGATTGTCCAAGGTGCATACCAAGCGGCGCAATAAATCTCAACCGGCACCGGGTCATGGCCGCCACTGCCGCCCAGCGCTTTCACCGGATGACAGCGCGACAGTCGCCCGAAAGTCAACCAAAGCCCAACCCACGCCCCATGACAATGCACAGCCTCCAGCGCATAATCTGAGCAGGTCGGCACAAAGCGACAGTGCGGGCCTATCACTGGCGACACCAGCAGCCGATAAAAATGCACAGGTGCAAGTACGGCAAATTTCGTCAAACGGCGTAACATGGTGCTATAATAACCGCTTCGCAGATAAAACAAGGAGCATAAAATGGCTTTTTTTGATTGGCTTAACAGCCGTGTTACCCGCATGAACTGGTTTGACGTAGGCTTGTTGAAAGTCTGTGTTGCGGCCGCCGTTTTGCTGGTGGCAAAACTGTGGCCGGTTTTGCTGACACCACGCTGGGAGATATTTGCAGGCGTTTTCATCATCACCTATATACCGCTTTTTGTGAAACTTTTCATGCGCGGCGATGGAAACGCTTGAATATACATTTTCTGGCGAACTTTGGTCGTGGCGCGGCAAAAAGACCGACTGGATTTTTATCACCCTGCCCGACGATGTTAGCGAACATGCACGCTATTTCACCGGCCATATTCAACGCGGCTTCAAATCGCTGAAGGTCAACGCGCAAATCGGCGACAGCCAATGGCAGACCTCCATGTTTCCCAGCAAGGCGCGGCAGGCTTATTTATTGCCGGTGAAAAAATCCATCCGCGAGGCTCAAAATATCGGCCCCGGCGACGCCACCAAAGTGAAAATAACCCTATTGGGACTGTGAAACTTCTAAAAACCCCTATTGACACGACTCGCTCTCAAAGCCAAAGTGACTCAGAACAAATGGGATACAAAAAATGTTACAAACGCTTCATGGGCAATTAGGGTTTTCCTTTGATACCCAAGAAAATTTTGTTTCTGAAACGATTATTGCGAACATTCTTGCCTTCGACAGAATTGGACAAGAAACACGGGTTGAGCAACACAGCGACCTGACTTATTTCATCAATGATTATTGGACGGCGTCACAAAGGCAATCCAATCGGTTGCATGAAATAAGCTATCGCGCTTGCTTCAAAGCTGAACTGCCGCAATTTTTTATTGAGCGGTTGAGCCAACCGGGCGATAAGGTCTATGACCCATTTATGGGACGCGGCACCACCCCCTTACAGGCGGCACTTATGGGGCGTCACCCCGTTGGCAATGATATTAACCCGTTAAGTAAAATGCTTTTGCAGCCGCGCTTGTCGCCGCCACCTTTAAGGCAAATTGCCAACAGGCTGGAAGAAATTGATTGGAACCAATCGTTTGATGTGGATGAAGGTTTATTGGTGTTTTTTCACCCCGAAACACTGCAACAAATTTATGCCCTGCGCGACCGGTTCTTGAAACAAGACGAATTGGACAAAATTGATGATTGGATTCGCATGGTCGCACTGAACAGGCTGACCGGCCATTCATCGGGGTTTTTCTCCGTTTATACGCTTCCCCCCAATCAGGCGGTGAGCCTTGAACGCCAAGCAAAAATCAATCAACGCCGAAACCAAACACCCCCGCAACGAAACGTAAAAGAGATTATTCTCAAAAAATCGAAAGTGCTTTTGAGCCAATGCGCCGGTCTTGAACCGCAAAATGCTCTGTTGGGAACAGCACCGGCCGAAGCAACAAATTATATTGCAACCGACAGTGTTGATTTAGTCGTCACCTCGCCACCCTTTTTGGATGTCGTCCAATATGCGCAAGACAACTGGCTTCGCTGTTGGTTTGCTGGTGTGGATGCGGAAACCGTGCCGATTTCCATGTGCAAAACCGTCGAAAGCTGGACCGATTTTACCCGAGGCGTTTTGCAGGAATTGACGCGTGTCGTTAAATCCGACGGGCATATCGCCTATGAAGTTGGCGAAGTGCGAAATGGCAAAATTCTCTTGGAGCAATATGTCGCCCAAGCCGCGCAAAACCTACCATTGGAAATTTTAGGCGTGATGGTGAACCAACAAAACTTCACCAAAACGGCAAATTGTTGGGGCGTGAAAAACAACAGCAAAGGCACAAATTCCAATAGCATTGTCCTCATGCGGAAACAGTAATGCAAAAACCAAAGCACACTGTCGCCAGTCTTCAAGAAGTATTGCAAAACCTTGATAAATTTGACAATAAAAATGTTCCCTTTGATATAGTCATCAAGGCTTTTTCAAATCATAAATTAGAGGCAATAACTGACACTCAGCCCGACAGAGATTTGGTCAGCGCATTGAAATCAGATTTGGCATCCTGCATGACAAATGTTTCAAACGGCGGGGGCATCGAAAGCGCTAGGGTTAACGAAGTAGGTAACAAAATAGAACAGCACGTTATTGATGCAATC
>CAYQFO010000136.1:0-4102 GCA_964416815.1 uncultured Rhodobiaceae bacterium
GATTGAAGGCGCCGACTATGTGACAAATGTCTTAAAAGACGGTCGCCCGCTGATGTTTGTCTCTGGCCATTTTGCCAATTGGGAACTGATGATGATAGGGATAAGGCGACTGGCCGGAAAAACTGGCTCGCTCTATCGGCGCGCCAATAATCCGTATATGGAAAAATGGATTATCAAGCAACGTGCCGCCTTTATGCCGCGCCAAATCCCCAAAGGCCAAGACGGCGCGCGGGTGATGATTGACCTCTTAAAACAAGGCATATCACTCGGTGTGCTGATTGACCAAAGGCTCAATACCGGCGACCCGATTGAATTTTTCGGCCGCGCCACCAATGCGCCCTCGGCTTCTATCAAACTGGCGCGGCGGTTTGACATTCCCGTCATACCGACGGTTATCCGTCGCCGCCATGAAGCCCCCGACCCGATACACTTTACGCAAAGCTTCTTCCCGCCTTTGCACGTTGCCAAAACCGACAATATGCAGGCCGACATCGACGCCACCATGCGTATAGCGTATAATATGATTGAAGACTGGGTGCGTGAACGACCTGACGAATGGTTTTGGCCACATCAGCGTTGGTTGGATTAACGCCGCATAAGCGGACTGCCGGGCGGCGATGCCAGATAGTTCCGCCAAAATTTACGATTGCGTCGCCGCGCGCCGATTTTACCGGCCGCATAGCGCAAAAAATGACCTAAAGATTGCCGCATCATGGCATGGCGACTTAAAATCTTGCCGCCGGGCGGCAGTTCGACATCATGGCTCATGGTTTCATCCATAATATGGTGCGCCAGCATATTGCCGAGGTTATAATCTTCAATCACCCGACGGCGCGCTTCAATAATGGCCGGCAGTCGTTTTTCATATTCATTATTGGCCAACGCCTCACGAATTATATGCAGGGCTCCCTCCGGGTCTCGAATATCCAATGCGATAACGCTCTCTTTTGGAAAATGGTCCATATAGCGCGTGCAACCAACATAGAAGGGCAAACAATAAGCCAGAAAACAGTCCGACAGTTTTTCCGTCCAGTGGTAAGGGCCGATATGATTCTCAACCGCAATGTGATAGCGGTAAGCATCCATACCTTCCGCCTTATATTTCATCCGCCTGAACATTTGTCCATGAACATCCAGTTCCTTCCCCAGTCCCTTTTTGAGGGTCGCCAAAAAGTCAAAACGGGCGCGATGCAGCGTATGCTTCTGCCGCTTTTTCGATTTGAACATTGAAATTTGGCCGGTTTTTTCAGGCACCTCAGGATGCGCCTGTATCTGTTCCAGACCCCCATAATACCACACGCCGACCGGGGCCACCTTATGGCGATTGCGATGTGGCAATTCGGTAAGCTCATGGCTGGTCAACACCATGCCGAATTGATCGATATAATCTTTGCCGAAATGCTTCACTGAGGCAGGTTCATAAGTCAGCAGAAGGGTGTTTTCCTGCGGGCAAGCCAAATCCTCATGGCTAACGGTGAGACGCTCCGAACCCGATGAGGGCAAATCATCATAGACCACCAGCCAATCATAATCGCGCGAATCGCTGTCCAGAATAAACCTGACTTGCGGGAAGGATTGCGGCAAATCAAACAACTGAAAAGCAGCAATGTCGTTTTTTGAAATGATTTTTACGCGTATGCTATCAACCATAATTATTCACTTACCTATCATATCATCAGCAAAACGGTATATTAACCTTTACCAAAATCAAGTGAGTCGCAAGAAACTTTTCCACGCTGTCGGAACGTATAAACACAAGCTGGTGGCAAATTCCGCAATATACGCTCGGAGCAGGTCCATTCAATGTCAAATTGCGCCAGAAATTTCTTATCCAAGGGCTGCGTCGGCCCGTAAGTAAACTGAACATAAGCCCCACCGGACGACAGCACATCAAAAATAGCTGTAAGCATATCGTCCAATACCGGCATTGAAAAATTGAGAATTGGCAGGCTTGATACCACCGCTTCGACATTATCCAGCTTCAGCGTTGTAATTTCGTGCGCCATAATTTCATGCACATGGCAGTTCGGAAATTCACGCCGCAACAAGCACACAAAACGCGCATCTATTTCCACCAGATGCAGTTTCTCCGGCACAATGCCCACCGACAGTAAAGCGCGCGTAATACTGCCAGTGCCAGCACCCAACTCAATAATAGTACCGCTGCAACCGGCAACTTCCTGTGCCATGCGTTGGCTCAATGCCAGTGATGACGGCGCAATCGCACCTATCTGACGCGGATTGCGGATAATCTGCTTGAGAAAAGTGATAAAATCATGCGTCATGGCGTATGGTTATACAGCATTATCATTTTGAGCAATCGCCAACCTTTTATTTTCCGTAAAAACAGCCTAAGAGACGATGATATACCAAAAAATGACAATCTACCAAACCATGAAATATGCAGTACCGATATTTATAATTTTGGCCTCCACGGTGCTGATGACGACTGCCTATGCCGGCAGTGCGGGCTGGCGTCCCACCCATATCACCTATTGCTCGGACGGCGCATTTGATTGGGATAGCGGTCAATCACTTTACGATTTTGTGATATTAAAGCGCGCTCCGAATGATTTTATTGTCAGCTATCTCGGCATATCCCACCCCAGCTTTGAGCAGCGACGCCATGAAAATCCTTGGCTGAAACTGAGCGGGGTTTTCTCATCATCCTTGGCCATCGAGAACAATCGGCGCATATATACGTTACATTTGAACCTTGATAATGAACCCAAGCGTATCGCACGACTCGAAATCAGGGGTGACAATGTCTATCAGTTTCGCATTGAGCCACCTCTCAAACGCGCCACGACGCATACAGGTCTTTGCTGGGAGTCGCTCAAAGATGACGGGTTGGATTGAATTGACTTCCCGGCGGCGAGCCGAAAAATAACCAATCGGTCAGAGTCAAATGGTCGGGGCTGCAAGATTCGAACTTGCGACCCCCTGGTCCCAAACCAGGTGCGCTACCGGACTGCGCCAAGCCCCGATAGAGGTGCCATAAAACAATTCAAACGCTCTTGCAAGCCTCACTTTATGCACGCGGCTCCCACAAACGGAACACGGCCGATGCGGTGAACACAAAATCCGATGCTGGTATATCCTTCCCTTCACCAACCCACGCCCGCGCCTCAACAAATGCCAGCGTGTGCGCCGTGTGCGTAACCCATGCCGTGCCTTGCAACCAATCGCCCTCATGCGCAGATTGTAAAAATTCTGTGCTGAGTTTCACAGTCACTGATGTGCGTTTCAATTCACGAAAAACCGCCGTCGCGGCCAAGCCATCGGCCAGTGCCGAAAGAAATCCCCCATGCGCGATGCCCCGACTGTTGCAATGACGCGCAACAATGCGAACCCCTTGCCGGAACTCACCTTGCGTAGCCCAGTGAAACCACGGTCCATTGTGGGTCGTAAAAGGTCCACGCCGCACACTTTGCTTAAACGGCGGCGGTGGCCTTAAAGCCGCATCTGGATTTTCCATACTCGGTAACTATCATAGACAGCTTGGCAGGTAAAAATCAATCAATCGACTCGTGCGGCAAAATTTCGTTGTCAGCCTCCTCATGGAAAACCATGTCGGATGTCTCCATCATACCCGACCGGTCATCAATGCGCATAGCTTCGGTCGCCATATAACCCTTTGGCCCTTGGCCATAGCGCACCATCACATATTGACCGGGTATCAAAATCTCGATACCGGCTTCACGTAGCACTTCCATGTGAATAAAAATATCAACATCATTCATCTCAACGTTAAGGAACCCAAAGCCACGAATGCGATTGAACCATTTGACAACCGCACGCTCGAAATCGCCGACATCGGTGACCTCAGATACAACAGCCGTCGGACGGCCACCTTGATGCGGCAAAATCGCATCACTATTATCAACAGCAACAATCATATCTGCCTGAATGCCTTGCTCGCGCTGCACAATGGAACACTTTATGCGCGCCCCCGGATAAAGAATCTCATGACCCGATCTACGTAAAGTAGAATGGTGAACCAGCACATCTTCTGAGCCATCATCAGGAACAATAAAACCATACCCCTTAACCGGGTCAAACCACTTTACGGTCCCATTCATGGAACTTACACTGACCACCG
>CAYQFO010000137.1:0-4039 GCA_964416815.1 uncultured Rhodobiaceae bacterium
TTGGTTGTATTGCCGACGGCATCCAGCGCATCAGTGGTTTTTCGCACCGTCTCGGGCAGGTCGGCCATTTCAGCGATACCACCTGCGTTATCGGTGACCGGGCCGAAAGCATCCAGTGCCACCACCATACCGGCCAGTGCCAGCATCGTCGTCACCGCAATGGCAATGCCAAACAGACCAGCCAGATTATACGTCATAATAATGCCAATCACGATGACCAAAGCTGGTAGTGCGGTCGCTTCCATTGAAACGGCCAGCCCTTGAATGACATTGGTGCCGTGGCCGGTTTCCGACGCAGACGCCACAGATTGCACCGGACGATAATTGACACCAGTATAATATTCGGTAATCCAAACAATCAAGCCGGTAATCAGCAAGCCCAGCACGCCGCACATATAAAGATTCATACCGGTGAATTTTTCACCCTCGGCAAAGCGCACCGCATCCAGACCTATCACCGCATCGGTAACAAAATAAAGCGCAATCAGTGACAGCACGGCAGAGGCAATAAAGCCTTTATATAAAGCGCCCATAATAGAATTATTGCTGCCAAGGCGCACAAAAAATGTGCCGATAATCGACGTCACAATGCAGGTCGCGCCAATCGCCAACGGATACATCATCATCACCATGGCATCGGCCGAAAAGAAAATTGAGCTTAAAACCATCGTCGCCACAATCGTCACCGCATAGGTTTCGAACAAATCAGCGGCCATACCGGCGCAATCGCCGACATTATCGCCGACATTATCAGCAATCGTGGCCGGATTGCGCGGGTCATCTTCAGGAATACCGGCTTCAATCTTACCCACAAGGTCACCGCCTACATCCGCCCCTTTGGTGAAAATACCGCCACCAAGGCGCGCAAAAATGGAAATCAACGAAGCACCGAAGCCGAGCGCTATCAGCGCGTCCACCACTTCGCGGCTGCTCGGGCTGAGGCCGACGACCTCAACCAAAAAATAGAAATAAATCGCGACCGCCAGCAAAGCAAAACCTGCAACCAACATGCCGGTGACAGCACCGGAACGAAACGCCAGACCAAGCCCTGCCGCCAAGCTTTCGCTTGCCGCTTGTGTTGTACGCACATTGGCGCGCACCGAGACAAGCATACCGACATAACCGACCAACCCCGACAGCACAGCCCCCAGAATAAAACCGGTCGCGACCCTGAACCCAAGGAAATAGGCCAACACGATGGCGATACCGACACCAACCATGGCAATGGTTCGATATTGGCGGCTGAGATAAGCATTGGCGCCTTCTTGAATGGCACCAGCAATTTCCTGCATGCGCTCGTTACCTACATCTGCAGCCAGAACGCTACGCCCGGCCCACACGCTATAGACAACGGCAAGTATTCCCGACGCCATAATCCACCATATCAAATTGCCCATAATTTTTCTCCCTGTTGTGCGGCATATATCTTAATGCCCCATCAATATGTGGCGAATTTGCCAAAAAAAGTTCCAAAAAGCAAGCGAAAGGCGGCGGGCCATTTCAGGCAACTCAAAAATGCCTAAACCCACGCTTCTTAAACATTATTTCTTGATTGTCTTTATCCATAAAACAAGCGCGCCGGACACAATCACCACCAACCACTTGACCGATACGGCTCATTTTCAGGGCCGTAAGGTCTGTTTGCGCGGCCGCCGTAAAAGCAATCTGGCAATCATCGCCGCCGCTGAGAAGCGCGGCCAAGGCATCCCCGCCATTGGCAATGAAGGCCTGTCCTGCCGCCGATATTGGAATGGCGGCCGCCTCAATCACCATGCCGACATTGCTTGCCACACAAATATGGTCAAGATCGGCCGCCAGCCCATCAGAAATATCAATCGCGGCATGTGCCAAATGACGCAATGGCACGGCTAAATGCAAAGGCACTTCAGGGCTTTCATAGGCCGATGCTTTTTCACCTGCCAAAACCGCTTGCAGGCCAAGATAAGCATCACCAATCGGACCGGTGACATAGACATCATCACCGATTTGGGCACCATCACGGCGTATCATTTTGCCTTTTGGAACCAAACCATGCGCCGCCAGCGTGACAAATCCCTGTGCTGTGCGCACCGTATCGCCGCCCCATAAAGCCAATCCCGACGCCATCAAGCCCCGCCCCAGCGCGGTGGTGAAATTTTTCAACCATGCCACGTCCCAATGCGGTGGCACACCCAACGTCATTAAGCAGCCCACTGGCGTCGCCCCTTTGGCAGTCAAGTCAGCCAAATTGGCGGCCAAAACCCGCGCCGCAACAATTTCCGCATCACATTTTTCGGGAAAATGCACGCCCTCAACCAGCGCATCCATCGTCAGCACAAGGCTCTGCCCGTCAGGTAGTAGATAATTTGCCGCATCATCGTTTAGCCCAAGTGCTGGCGGGTCACTCGCCAATGGCGCCAGCATCTCACGAATAAAGTCAAACTCGTCCATCATCGGCTACTTGTCTGCTTGTTGCGCCAGAGCGTCAAGCAAGGCATTGGCCATGCCGCCCTCCGGCCCGTCAAAAAAAGCATGCGCAATGTCGCTATATTGTGCCACGACAACCTTCATCGGTGCCGCCTTACCGAAAAGAATTTCTTCTACGCCGCACCGCAAAATCGCCCTCAAAGTGCTGTCCAATCGGCCAAGTCGCCATGTGCCGGACAATAATCGGTCAATGGTTTGGTCAATCTCGACTTGATTGTCCATGACGCCACGCAAAACAGCCTCAAAATAACCGACATCGGCGGGCGACAGTTCTTCACCGTCTAGCGGATTATCCAAAGGATTGTCAAAACGGAAATCCGAAAATTCCTTGATCACCCGTTCCAGCGATATTTGGGCAATATCCATTTGATAAAGTGCCTGCACCGCAAGTAACCGCGCCGTGGTGCGCGCATCATATTTGCTCATGATGTCAAAAACGTGCTGCGCAAACGCACAAGTGCCAGTGCCGCTTTGGCCGCCCCACCGCCCTTGTCAGTTTCGCTCATTCGGCACCGCACCCAAGCCTGCGCTTCGTTTTCAACAGTCTGAATGCCATTGCCAATCGCCAGCCCATCTTGCACACCAAGCTGCATCAGCCCCCGCGCACTTTCAGCACAGACAATATCATAATGCGTGGTCTCGCCGCGAATGACGACGCCCAGCGCAACAAAGCCGTCATAGTTTCCGGTGTTGGCCGCATATTTAATTGCCACCGGCACTTCCAGCACCCCCGGCACAGCCACACATTCATGCGCATACCCAGCCGCCGCCAACGCCGCCACCGCGCCTTCTACCAACGCATCGGCCAAGGCGTCATAAAAACGCGCTTCGACAATCAAAATTTTGCCTTTCATGCTTTCCCCAATATCGGTCGTTGGCCGGCAATTTTCAAATCATAGCCTTCCAGTGCCACGACTGTGCGCGGCGTATCGGAAAGCAATTCAATTTCGTGTAGCCCAAGGTCTAAAACAATCTGTGCGCCAACGCCATAATCGCGTAATTGCGTCGGCATCGGGTCACCGGCATCGGGTGGGTTCATCGTGTCAGAAAAAGGCGTCGGCGATGTATTGCGAATAAACACAATCACGCCGCGCCCCTCTTGGCCGATAATCTCCATTGAACGCTGCAATGTTTTGGCGCGCGGCATGGCACTGCCTAAAACATCGGACACGATATTTTCCGCATGAAAACGCGTCAACACCGGTTGTGGACCAGATATATCACCTTTCACCAACGCGATATGCTCTTCATTTTCAATCGAATTAAGATAGATAATGGTTTTGAAATCGCCGCCAGAGTCAGACACAAATTCGGTTTCGTGAATCCGCTTGACCAGCGTATCCTTGCGACGGCGATAGGCAATCAAATCGGCAATCGTGCCAAGTTTCAGCCCATGCAGTTGAGCAAATTGCACCAAATCAGCCAACCGCGCCATGCTGCCATCATCATTCATGATTTCGCAAATCACACCGGACGGATAAAGCCCCGCCAAACGCGCAATATCTACCGCTGCCTCGGTATGTCCGGCGCGCATCAAGACCCCGCCCTCACGCGCCACCAAGGGAAACACATG
>CAYQFO010000138.1:0-3951 GCA_964416815.1 uncultured Rhodobiaceae bacterium
CGCCAAATCGATGTTTGGTACTGCCATATAGGTAAATCGATAATGGTTCGGGGTCAGATTGCGATAGTGGCGTGTGTCGGTCGCCGCTACCAAAAGTCGTGGCGTCACGCGTACGCGTTGCGGTGCGGCTGTGTCTTGAATGGCATTGGTAATCTGTTCCCACCCATAGCCATCGGTCGGCGAAACAGGCGACGGTCCCATACCCATCTGACCACTACCGTCCAAAACGACATTAACCCGTTCGTCATCAACAATTTGAGTGACACGCGCCTTGACGCCTTCGACCGTCTCACCCGGCAAAATACGGAAATTAACTTTGGCATCGGCGTTAATCGGTAGCACATTGGCTTTAATGCCACCATCAATCATGGTCAGTGCCGTGGTCGTGCGCATACCGGCTTGTGCCTGTGGGTCATCGGCCAGTGACGCCATCACGACCGGCTTGAACAGCCAGAGGTTTTTCATCACAAGCCGCAAGAAAAAGGGCAGCTCATCTGCGATAGATTCCAAAAAACTTTGCGTGTGCGAAAAATCACGCGGGAATTGGTTGGCCTCCAGCTTGGCCAATGCGATGGCCAAAATACCAATCGCTGATTGGTTCGGCGGCATGGAAGAGTGACCGCCCGCGCCACGTGCCGTCAATTTCAGCGTGACAATTCCCTTTTCGGCCGGGGCAATAAGCGCCAGCGGTACACGCACGCCCGCCACCAAATCCGAGGTAATCAGCCCCCCTTCATCAAGTAAAAATTCGGCTTCCACACCACGTTCTTCAAGCAGTTTTGATATCGCCCCGGCCCCGTCCAGTCCGCCTTGTTCTTCATCATGGCCGAAAGCAAAATAAATCGTTCGTTTCGGCCGAAGCCCGGTGCGCAACATATTTTCAGTCGCTTCGAGAATACCGATAATGTTGACCTTATTGTCCAGCGTGCCACGCCCCCAGATAAAACCCTCGGCAACCGCGCCAGCAAAAGGGGGATATTTCCAATCTTTTTTCGTGCCCGGAGAAATCGGCACCACATCCAGATGACCAAGCAAAATGACAGGCTTGCTTGCCTCATCGCTACCCTGCCACGTATAAAGCAATGAATAGTCAGCAATTTTTTCCACTTTCAACTGTGCATGTACGCGCGAAAACCGGTCACGCAAATAGTCGTGAAAGGCCAATAATGCTTGCGCCGAAGTCGGCTTATCGCGCCCATAGGAAATTGTCTTATAGCCCACCGCCGCGCTCATCAGGCGCGCGACGCGCTGTTCATCGGGTTGGAATGCGTAAGGCTCACCAATCGCGCTCGTCCTCGATGGCATGAAAGTGCGCACCAATAAAACCAGAATCAGCAAACCAATAAGGGTGACGATACCCAAAACAATCTTTTTCTTATGACTCATTTTTCCTCCAAAATATGTGAATTTTAGACACGTGGTAAGTCAATATAGCTTTGCCGCCTCAGACTTAGAATAACACCAATACTCATCATAAATGTCAAAAGCGACGTGCCACCATAAGAAAGAAACGGCAGCGGCAAACCAACCACAGGTGCCATACCAGTAACCATGGCCAAATTAATCGCCATATAGGCAAAAAGTGAAAACCCTATCCCCATCGTCGTAAGCCGCGAAAACGGATTGCGCATGGTTGACGCAAGGTTGAAAATCACAAACAAAACAAAAGCAAAAACCAGCAGTAAAACAAAACAACCAAGAAAACCAAATTCTTCAGCAAAAATGGTAAAAATGAAATCAGTATGTTTTTCAGGTAAAAAATTCAGCCGACTTTGCGTGCCCTCACCAAAGCCCTTACCCAAAAAACCACCCGAACCGACACCGATTTTCGACTGAATAATATGGTATCCGGCACCCAGCGGGTCGTTTTCCGGATTCAGGAATACCATCACCCTATCCTTTTGATAATTGCGCAATTGCTGCCAAACAACCGGAATCGCTATCAGGACGGCCAACCCACCGGCCGCAAAATAACGCCAATTCACCCCGACCATAAACAAAATTGATAAACCGATAACAACCAACACGACCGTCGTCCCCAAATCCGGTTGCCGGAAAATCAACAAAGCCGGAACCGCAATCAAAAAAAGCGGGACAATCAAAAAGCCGGGCGATGATACATCGGCCTGATGCATATTTTGATAATAGCGCCCCAGTGCCATAATCAGCGCGAGTTTCATAAATTCAGAGGGCTGTATGCGGGTAAAGCCAAAATCCAGCCAACGGCGCGCGCCCATACTGGTGTCGCCTACCAAAACCACAGCGACCAGCATAATCAGCATAATGGCGTAAAACGGGTAGGCAGCATGAAACAGAGTTCGAACATCAATCGCCGCCACCCCCATCATGACCGCAATACAAAACACCAGACGCAAAGCCTTACGCCAAGCCCAAGGGTCGAAACTATTGCCCGCAACCGAATATAATATCGCCACGCCAAACAATCCAAGGCCGACAACACCAACAACCAATGGCCAATGCACATGGCGCCAAATCTGCCAGACATTATCTCTTTGATGTCCAGATTGTAGAAATGTCATCCGGCGTCACCCCCATCAATGGATAGCTCGGCTCTTTCGTCGTCATTGGTCTCGACCATCGGTGCTGGTGGATTGGTCAGCAATTCAGCCATCACATCGCGCGCAATGGGGGCGGCCACACGCGCGCCACTCCCACCATGTTCGACAACAACCGAAATCGCATAGCGCGGCTCTTTATGTGGCGCATAACCGACAAAAAGAGAATGATCGCGCAAATGCCAGTCCAGCTTATAATTGGGTATCACCCCGGCCTCGCGTTCGGCTCTTGATATACGACGCACCTGCACCGTGCCAGTTTTACCCGACATACGCGCCCCGCCAATCAATAAGCTTGACGCATAGGCCGACCCGCCAGCGCGATTGACCACCCCATAAAGCCCTCTATTGACGATAGCCAGATGTCGCGCATCAAGTCCCAAATCTTCGGGCGGTGGATGGGTGCCCAATCGAGTGACCCGCGGTGTTATCCGGCGACCACCATTGGCCAGCGCAGCCATCATGCAAGCCAATTGCAATGGCGTGGCAAGCAAATAACCTTGCCCAATACCGGTGATGACCGTTTCACCCGACCGCCATGATGCTTCAAAATTGGCACGTTTCCAGTCGCGCCCCGGGACGGTGCCGGATTTCTCACCGCTCAAGTCTAAGCCCGTTACGCTGCCCATCCCGAATTTTTTTGCCATGCGTTCAATATTGTCAATGCCGGTGCGCAGTGCCAATTCGTAAAAATAAATGTCACACGAGTGCTTCACCGCCTGCACCATGCCAAGCCGTCCATGACCACGACGACGCCAACAATGATAAACACGTTGGCCACATTCAAAACGGCATCGACACGTAACCTTGAAATTTTTACCAATCGCATTGTTTTCCAGTGCCGCCAACAGCACCAGCATTTTGAAAGTTGAACCGGGCGCATACAGCCCACGCAATGCCTTATTCATCAGTGGTTTGTGTTCATGGGCAAGCATCGTGTTCCAATTGCGCACGTCAATGCCGCGCGAAAATTTATTCGGGTCGTAGGCGGGCGTCGACACCATCGCCACAACATCACCATTATGAACATCAAGCACGATGAGAGATGCGCTATACCCTTTCAGACGGTTTGTTGCAAATGCCTGCAAACGGGCATCCAGCGTCAATCTGATATCCTGACCGGGTTGTCCATCATCCAGCTCCAGCTTGCGAACCGTGCGCCCATAAGCATTTACCTCCAACTTTTGCACACCAGCTTTGCCGCGTAATTCCAGCTCAAATTGTTTTTCAATGCCACTGCGGCCAACCTTATCGTCAACGATATTGCCATATTGTTGAATGTCGGCTCGGGTTTTGCCGCCAACATAACCAACCAGATGTGCAACTTGCGGGCCGTAATGATAGATACGCTGGTCCCCGACACGCGGATAAACAC
>CAYQFO010000139.1:0-3919 GCA_964416815.1 uncultured Rhodobiaceae bacterium
GAGGTTACCTTCGGACGCCGGAAGGCCGCATTACCGAACCGTTCAGCCAAATCGGCGGCGGTTGCTGTGTCATCGGCAGATGCCGTATCGGTTGCAGCGGCTTCTTCCAATGGCTCTTTGGTCGGCTCTTTTGCCGGTGCCTTGTCTTGTTCGACGGCCTTTGGCGCACCTGATGCGGGCGACGCGGTTTGAGTGACGGCTTCAATTTCTTGGCGGGTGCGCTCTTCAGCGTCCAATTCTTCTCGCTCTGTGGCTCTTTCAGCTGCCAAAAGCGCGTCAGGATAAAGTTGCAGATAATAATTTTCCAGTTGCACCTTAATTTCACTTACACGGTCGGTTCCACTCTCCTTACAACTATTGGAACCTTCGCTATTATAAATTGTAAATTTTTCGGTATATACCGGTTCGGTAGTCAACAAATTGGCATCGGCAATAACGCGCGCCCGTAATTCTTCGGCCCCCGGGCCAGCCAAAAAGGACAGACGGTTTTCTTTCTTATCGGCATTAACGGTTTTTTTCTTTGCTTTGTTTTTGGATGCTTTTTCAGAATCATCACCCGGCGTGTCGGTTTCGGCTTTGGCCACGGCTGCCTCTGCCTCTGCCTTTGCTTCTGCCTCTGCAATTTCCTTTTGGGTGGCGATGAGGTTCATGGTTTTGGTTTCTTTATCAATCAATAAATTCGCCAGTGCTGCTTTTTCATCTTCCAAGGAAAACATCGCCGTTTGGGTTTTTGCGGCCTGCGCCTGACGCGCGGCGGCATTGGTGCTTTCCAATTCATCGAGCTTGCGTTCATTTTCCAATGCGGCCTGTTTGAAATTCACAATCGCGGCACCGACTTGCGGCGAATACGAATCCTCAATCAACGCGTCATTATTTAAGGAGCGGCGGCGCGCCTTGTCACCCGAATCTTGAAAATAGGCTTGATAGACTTGCCTGATGGCCGCCGTATCATTTTCCAGATTACTGATTGTGCGCAAATCGCGCGCCCGCCGATTATGCTCTTGGGCTGCCTGCACGGCACCGGCGATACGTCCGGCAAATTCTTCCTGCGTATAGAAACGTGCGATACCCATTTTTCGGTCATAAGCCATCGCCAAACCATAATTATCAATAATAATATCCATTACATCAAGCGCATCGGCGCGCGAAATTTCCAAGCGCACGCGCTCGCTCGCCGCATCAACACCGGGGGAGAGATAAACCGGCATGTCAATCGAGCGCGAAACCGACCGCAGCGCGGTCGGCAAGCGCAAGCCGTCCAAATTAACACTCAATGTGCGCGAGCCGATTTCCTTCGACAAATCATCCATCCGCCCCAGCGACACGCCAGTGCCGATATCACCACCAACAAACAAAAAGCTCTTTTTCAAATCGACATATTCATCAGGACGCGCAAGCTGATTGCGCCCGAACAAAGCCAACCGCGTCAACCCCTCATCCTGCGACAGGCCGAGAATGGTTTTGGGTTGTGTTTTTTCGTATTTCTCATCCAATTTTTGTAACGTCTTTTGCAGTAAATTTTCATGGGCGATTTTGAATTCGTGTAAAATCAACTTTCGGGCTTTGGTGTGACGTGCGTCCATTTTCACAAGCAGCATTTTTTCCACTTCATAGGCCGCCTGAAGCCCACGCAAATCGCGTTTTTTGACATGAATGGCGGCCTCAAAAACCTTGAGTGTATTTTTCAATGCCCGCACGCCAATATTCGGATCGGCACCGCTTGCGCGACCCGCAGCCATGGCATTATTGGCATTCGCACCAGCGATGCTGGCGGCAACAACACCATCAATAATATCGTTCACATTCACCGAGGCGGGTACCCGCACTTGTAAAAGCTCGCGGCGTTGCGGCAGAGGATGCGTATCGGAAAATCCATCGCCGCCCCCCAGACCGGCAGCGCGACGGGCGCGATTGGCGGCGCGGCGGGCATCAAATTTTACAAAAGCACCTTCCAAGGATAAATCACGACCTAGGCGGGCACCGCAGGAAAATAATCCACCGCATAAGCATGTCGCCAGAACCAACCGGCTCACGACTTTAATTGTGAGGCTTTGAGTTTTACCTATCATTTTACGCAACACACTCCACAATTCCAAACTACATTGATTCGGACGCATTTGGGATTCGAGCTATTTGGTTCGTTTCAACGCCCCCGTCGCACGCACTTGTGCAATTTGACCAATCGCGTCAGTAATCACCTTACGAGCAACATCGGGCATACTGTGATTAATCCATTCTTCAACCAGAGGCTTGGTGACCTCAGCAACAGCGCTGTGAATAGCTTCACGCGAGCGCGCCGTATCAAAAACCGTGCTATAACGCAAAAACTCCGCCCGCAACGCCAATGTCGCTTCTTCACTGATGATTAAATCAAGGCCTTCCATATATTGCTCAAGACCCTCACGGGGCAATTTGGGCACTGGCTTGCCGTCGCGGTCAACCAACTCATCTTCCAGCGCAGCTTCAGCGTTTTCAACCAATTCTTCAATGGCACGCCGATAGTCATCTGCAGTACGTGTACTCATTAACGAAACAACCTCCTGAATTTAGAATCTCTAAACCATATTGACTATACAAGGTTTTACCTACACAAGAGGTGTCAAAATGGTGAATAAAGTGGTGAATAAAGCGGTGGATTAGTTTATCGCACGTAGGGCAAACGGGGCAAAAAACAACCATAACAACGCCATCGGCACTAGAAAACAGCCAAATGGCAACATATGCGTACCCATGGCATTTTTTTTATTTCGATGCGACACAATCAACACAATACCCAAAACAGCACCGACAATACTGGCCGAAAACAGAATCGGCAACAGACTGAGCGGGCCAAGCCAAACCCCCAACATGGCCATCAGCTTGACATCGCCAAAGCCGATGCCGTCACGCCCGCGCAATAGGCGGTAGGTCAGATTGATGGTGTAAAGCAGAACAAATCCGGCCAGTGCGCCAATCATCGCCGTTTTAATGTCCGGCAGCCCAGGTGCTTCAAACAGAGCCAGCACAAGACCGAAAATGCCACCACCAAGGCTCGCCCAATCGGGAATGAGAAACGCATCCATATCGGTCAAGAAAATCACCGCCAGTAGCACCAGAAACGGTATCATGGTCAGCATTTGCGCCCACCCCAATTGCGTCAACGCCAATATCAGCAGTCCGGCCATGGCCAGTTCCACCAACACATAACGCACGGGTAAACGCTGTTTGCCACACTGACAGCGTCCGCCCCAACGCAGATAACCGACAATCGGTAGATTTTCAAAAAAAGTCAGCCGCCTCTGACAGCTAAAACAGCTTGATGGTGCGCTGACCCAATTGCGTTTTTCAAGCGTCCGCAAGGCCGCCACATTGGCAAAACTGCCACAGCAGGCACCCATCACGCCAACCAGCATGTAAATTGCATAAAACGCCAAAGCAACACTCCCACCAGACTTTGTTTCGTTCGCTTTTATACTGGCGAACCGTCTTTACTAAGCGTATATATAAGAGTGTTGCATGTTGTTGTCGCCTCAAAAGGTGTGAGTTATGTCTGAAGCTGTTGGTGAGCCGATGCCCGATAATCCGGTCTATGATTATTGTGAGCGCTTACCGAAAGAACATCGTATATCCGACTTTCATATGCGCTCCGGCAGTCCGTTGGCCATTCGTGCTAATGGCGAAATTCAAGTAATGCATGATTTACCGATTACGCATGACATGCTTGATGATGTGTTCCGTCGTGAACTGGACGAAGAAATTTACGAAGAATTCTGCCAAACCAGAGATATTGATTTTGCCATGACGATACGCGGCCAGCGCTTTCGTGCCAACGGGTATCACACATTGCATGGCTGGGGGCTGATTTTGCGCATTATCGTAACAGACGTGCCGACGATGGATCAGCTCGGCCTACCGGCGGTGATGCATGACGTGCTGAAAC
>CAYQFO010000140.1:0-3914 GCA_964416815.1 uncultured Rhodobiaceae bacterium
CCCAGAACATAATCTGTGCGCGTGATGCGCTCATTTTATGCAGTCGCGAACTCAGCAAAAACACCATGGCGAGCGGTGCCAGCATCACCACCCAAATCAGCGGCGTGGTGGCAATCGCCTGATAGAAACCGGAGGCCGCGCCGATATAGGCCGCCAAAGCCGTAATACCCAGACCTGCGGCCATGTAATTATAAACTTTGGTCATGTAAATTCGCAGGCCCTCATCAACCGGACGTGCTGCCGCCGCAGATGTATCGGCAAGATTTTCCTGCGTCCATTTATCAGACATAGTCGTTTCCTTTCATTGCATCGCCGCCCTTATGACAGCATGGTATGAATATCGG
Organism: uncultured Rhodobiaceae bacterium; assembly: GCA_964416815.1. Taxonomy (GTDB): domain Bacteria; phylum Pseudomonadota; class Alphaproteobacteria; order RS24; family RS24; genus JBPCVS01. The sequence continues at coordinate 345 of CAYQFO010000140.1, forward strand.
CATAAAAAATGTCATTTTCAAGGTTTTTCGACAATTATTCGCTCCGCAAAACCGGGGCCACTGGTGACGACAAAGCGGCATAAGTGCCAATCAACCCGAGAATGATGGTCATCGCCACCGCCCCGACGATGGTCAGCCCCAGCGTGACTGGCAAAAACACCCAATCGGTCTGCATGGCCCCGGTGACCAATGCCCAACCGGCCAGCGTGCCGACGGCGGCGGCAATCACCGCCGCACCCAGTCCCATCAGCCCATATTCCAACGCATAGGCAAGCATAATGCGTCGCCTTGTGGCCCCCAGCACTTTCATCACCACCGCATCATAGACACGCGCCCGATGACCGCTCGCCATGGCCCCGGCCAATACCAAAATGCCGGCCAAAAGCGATACGGCACTCATGGCGCGAATGGCCAGTCCGAGATTGGTCAAAATGTCGCTTGCCGCCTCGATCGCTTCTTTGACGCGGATAATGGTGATATTGGGATATGTTTTTGCAATCATTGTCGAAAATCCAGCCTCGGCCTCAGGAGCCAAGGAAATTGTTGCCAGATAAGTATGCGGTGCCGATGCCAAGGGGGCGGGGGAGAACACCATGACATAATTCATCCCCCCCGATGCCCAATCAATTTTTCGTAAATTGGCAATTTCTGCCCGCAATGGTCGACCCAGCACATTGACGGTGATTGTGTCGCCGAGACCAATGCCGAAGCCACGGGCAATATCGGCATCAAACGAAAGCAGCGGCGGACCGGCATAATCTGTCGGCCACCACGCCCCGTCAACAATTTCACCGCCGGGCGGTTCATGGCGTGCATAAGTCAATCCCCTATCGCCTTGCAACACCCAAGCACTGTCCGGCGACGGGCGGAAGTCAGCCACCGCAATATCGCCAATGGCCGTAATCTGGCCGCGCAACATCGGACTGGTGTCATGCCCCAGATAGCCTTGCACGTTCTGCGCCGTTTCAAGCATGTTTTCAATCTGGTCGGGCGCAACATCAAGCAGAAAAAAACTCGGAGCGCGTTCGGGCAGATTGCCTTTAATTTGTTGCGTGATATTGCCGTCAACCATTGAAATGACCGACAGCAGAGTCACCGATAGCCCAATCGACAACATGACGGCGCGCACCGGCGCATTCGGACGCGTGATATTGCTGACTGCCATGCGCCATTCCGGTTGACGCGGACGCCCCATACGCCGCGCCAGCACCACAATGAGTGACGCCGCCCCACGCAAAGCCAGATAAGACAAACCAACACCCAATAAAAACCACAGCGCAATATCGCGACGCTCAGAAATCAACAAAGCCAGTCCCGTCAGGCCGGCAAAGCAGGCAATAATCGCCAGCATAAACCCATGCGCCGGTCGGTTTGTGTCGACTTCAACGCGGTCGCGGAACAAGGCTGTGACTGGCATTTGCTCAACCCGCCCCAGTGGCCATAAGGCGAAAGCAGCGGCCGACAAAATGCCGAAACCAGCAGCCGCCAGAAGCGGTCGCGGGTAAATTTGCACCACCAAATCAACCGGTAGCAAGCCACCGAAAAGAGTTTTAACCAACCATGGTATGGCCGCCCCCAATGACAAGCCAAGGCCGACACCCAGTAAAGTCAATATGGCGATTTGCACGGCATAAATGCGAAAAATAAACCGTCCCGTCCCCCCCAGTGCCTTAACAATAGCGATGGTCTCGCCGCGACGCGCCAAATAGGCGGTTATCGCATTGCCAACACCGACCCCACCAACCACCAATGCCGTCAGGCCAACCAGCGTCAAAAACAAACCAAGCCGCTCAATGAACCGACGCAAAGACGGCGAGGCATCCGAGCGGTCACGAATGCGCCAACCAGCATTGGGGAAAAGCGTCCCTGCCTCGTGCGCCATTTGAGTCAGCATATTTTGCGGCGCACCATCGGCCAGTTTGACACGATAGTGAAAATTAATCAGACTGCCGGGGCGCAATAATGCGGCGGCGCGCAAAGCCTCTTCAGCCACCAGCAGCCGAGGTGCCAATGGAAAACCACCAGCCGAACGGTCTGGTTCTTCGCGCAAGACCGCCGTCAACCGCACTTCTATGGAACCCAAAACCAGCCTATCGCCGATTTTCACGTCAAGCCGATTGAATAATCCAGCTTCGGCCACCGCACCATAAACGCCGGCACTATCGCGGCGCAGCGCCTCGTTCAGCGCCATCGCCGGTTGCAAACCAACAGCACCGTAAAACGGGTAAGCACCATCAACCGCTTTGGCCTCAATCAACATGCTCTCGGGGGTATCGGCCAGACGCACCATAGCCCGCATGGTGGCCATCATTGAGACATCACCTTGTTGGGCGAGCCATTTTTTTTCATCGTCAAAAGCCTCGCGGTGAAGCAAGCGAAAGTCGGCGTCGCCGCCCAATATGGTCTGCCCTTGAGCGCGCATACCAGCAACCAGCGAGGCCGACAAAGAGCCGACGGCAGCAATCGTGCTGATGCCCAGAACCAAACAAAGTAGAAAAATTCTGAAACCGGAGAGCCCACCGCGTAATTCGCGCCGCGCCAAACGCATGGCCAGCCGCCAGCCAAGTTTTTGGTGGGTTTCGCCCAACTTATCTGGTGATGGCGCCATTAGCCGTCGCCCTCAAGCCTGCCGTCGCGCATGGCCAGCACGCGATCGGTGCGTTTGGCCAGCACACCATCATGGGTAATCAGCACCAGCGTGGTGGCGCGTTCGCTCGCCAGCCCGATGAGCAAATCCATAATCGCTGTGCCGGTTTTTTGGTCAAGATTACCGGTCGGCTCATCGGCAAACAAAACCGGCGGATTGGCAACCAAGGCACGCGCCAGTGCCACGCGCTGTTGCTCACCGCCCGACATTTGCGCCGGATAATGATTATGGCGATGAGCTAACCCAACATCATCCAGCAATTTTTCAGCCACCGACATATCGGCCTGACCGGCCAATTCAAGCGGCAGCGAAACATTTTCAAACGCCGTCATGGTCGGCACCAGATGGAAAGATTGAAAAACAATACCAATATGGCGGCGGCGAAACCGCGCCAAATCATCCTCGCTCATGCGGCCATAGTCAAAACCATCCACCACCACGCGTCCCTGTGTCGGTGGTTCCAACCCGGCCAGCACCATGAGCAAGGTTGACTTACCCGAACCCGACGGACCGACAAGGCTCACCTTCTCGCCGCGCGCAACGGTTAATTCAATGCCACGAAGGATATTGACGTCACCGGCGCGACTGGGCAGGCTAACATGCAGATTTTCAATCTGTATTGCAGTTTCACTCATAATATCTATAACTTTCGGCAGAAAAGGAGTTGGTCATGTCGGGCAAAGCCACGCGCAGAATTTTTGATGCTTTAACACATATAATACGCCATAGAAGCAAAATTCTGTTGGCTGTTGCGCTTATATATTTCATGACCCCGCCGACTGTTGGGATGGCAACAGGCGATGCGGGGACAATTGAAATTATTGTCTTTGGCGACAGTTTGACGGCCGGATATCGCTTGCCACCGAATGCCGGTTTTGTGCCGCAATTGGAAAAGGCACTCGGCGCCAAGGGCCATCATAATG
>CAYQFO010000141.1:0-3910 GCA_964416815.1 uncultured Rhodobiaceae bacterium
TTGGCACGACTTGTCTGGTTGCCACACATGACCGTTATATTTGGGAGCAATTTGCCCATCCGCGTCTGCATTTAGAAGACCGGAAACTGCACTATATGGCGGAACACAAACGATGACCCGATTGCCGCATAAATCTGCCGCCATATTGCCACGCCGGGACCTTGCCGGTCCGGCCTTGATTGTTGTGACATTGGTGATGAGTTTTCTTGCTTGTCTGGCACTGGGTGCCAGCGCATTGGCCGACCGGGCAACCGAGACCTGGTTGGCACGGGCCACCAGTGCCATGAGCATACAGATTGTTGAAACCGTCAATCAAACGCCGGAAGACCAATTACCGGCTATATTGCGCGAATTGAAAGGGACACCCGGTCTAGCCGATTATCGTGTGCTTCAACGCGATGAATTGATAAAACTGCTGGAACCGTGGCTCGGTGCTGGCAATATCGGTGAAGATTTGCCGATACCGCTATTGATTGAATTGCGCCAGAGTGCGCCCGGCAGTCTGGCCACAACAGCACTTGCCGCTCAATTAAAAGCCGTCGCGCCGGGGGCGCGGCTGGATACGCACGGACAATGGCGACAAACATTGGAGCGCGCGGCAAGCAGTCTACGCCTGTTTGCCGGATTGGTATTGTTTATGGTGATGCTGGCGACGATGACGGTGATTGTGTTTGCCACCCGAACCAGTCTTTTGGCCAATGCCGAGATACTTGACGTATTGCACCAAATTGGCGCACAAGACAGCTTTATCTCGCGTCGTTTTGAATCTCATTTCATTGGCACTGTCAGCGTGGCCGCGTTTGGCGGCACGCTGAGTGCTGGTGTTTTTTTTCACTTGCTTGGCGATTTATTGCCGCAAGCGCGTAGCATTGCATTTAGCCTGTCCCTGCTGCCCGTGCCTGCAGCGACGATTGGCCTTAGTTGGTTGGTGACGCGACAATATGTGCGCCGACGCCTGCGCCTAACCATTTAACAAGATGAGTATATGAACCAAAATGTCACGCTTTAGCCCCCGTCTGGAAGAAAGATTTTTGATTAAATTGCTGCGCCAAATTGGCTTGATATTTGCCGTCGGGCTGGTTTTGTTTGGAGCGTTTTTCATTGCCTTTGTGGTCAGCCTGCCGCGCCCGACCACCATACCGCCGAAAGCAGACGGTATTGTTGTGTTTACCGGCACGGCATCGGAACGTCTGGTGGTCGGGTTTAATTTATTGGAGCAAAATCGCGGCAAACGCCTGCTGATTTCGGGCGTTTATGATGACCAAACTTTTGAAACCATTATGGCTCTGTCCCCCCCCAACAGCACCCGCGTGCATTGCTGCCTTGACCTTGATTATGAAGCCAAAAATACGCTGGAAAATGCTGAACAAACAACCGCTTGGGTAAACATACATGGTTATCGTTCGGTGATTATTGTCACCAGTTCGCATCACATGCCGCGCGCTTTTCTTGAGCTGCGCCGCATCAAGCCCAATCTGCGTCTGTCGGCCTATCCGGTGGTACCGGAAAATGTTCACCTTACGCGCTGGTGGTTTTACCCCGGCACATTGAAATTATTGTTTGGCGAATATGTGCGCTATATATGGGCACTGGCTGGTTTACCAAACCGTGGATGACGATGTCGCGACGCTCTTTGATTGATAGACGGTTCATTTTGTTTACGCCTTATGTCGTCTTGGGCGCACTGGCGGTTATCTATCTGGTTGTTTGGGTGGGGCTGGCCATATATCTGACAGACCGACTGGCAAAGGCGGGTATTGGCTGGCAGGCAATAGAACGTAGCGGTTTTCCAGTGCGCCTCACGCTTGATATGGACGCGCCGACAGCCTCCAGCAATAAGTTTCATTGGCAAGGCGAGGCCTTGCGCTTGACCTTTATGCCATGGTCAAGTGCACATGCGGTGATTGACTTTATCGGCCCGCATAGGCTGAGCCTGCCGCAAGGTGAGGGGCGGCTTGAGCATCAAGGGCATTTGGCAAGCGCCGTGTTTGACACGCAAGGTCTTGTGCGTGCCTCGAGCGAGGTGCAAGAGCCGCGCCTACGCTTTGACAACAAAATACTGACGGCGCAATCGGGCGAGTTCCATATACGCCGTCAACCAGACAGCCAACGCCATGATGTCGCGTTGAGTTTAAAAAAATTGGTGATTGATGACGATACCCCCATATCAAGGATTGAAATTCTTGTCGATATTGACCCGGATTTGGTTCTCTCAACCGAGCCGTTGGGTGGACAGATTATCAAACTGCAAAAGCTAAAACTCAACCGCAAAGCCGTGACACTTACCGGACGCGGGCGATTGGTGCTGGAGCCCCATGGTCATATTGGTGGACGCCTTGATATTGGCGCACTTAATCTTGAAGCCCTGATTGATATGCTGGAAGAGTTTGGCTTGTCCAATCCGCGTCAACGCCGCCATGTGATGTTTATCGCTCGGCTGACGGCAGCACTGGGCGGCGATACGACAGACCGTCTCAACCTACCACTGACTTTCCGCAATAAACGTCTGATGATTGGCCCGGTTGATATTGGGGCTGCGCCACGCTGGCGCCATTAGTTTTTTTTACCGCCCCCGGATGCATTGTTCGATGAATCACGCCCGAAATTCGGCGCCTCAACATCTTGTCCGGCTTTAACAATGCTGTGACGAATATCACGTGTGCGGGTAAAAATATCTTGCAAATAATCGCCATCCCCCCGGCGCACAGCGCGTTGTAATGCGGTTAAATCTTTGGTGAATCGCCCCAGCATTTCCAACACGGCTTCTTTGTTTTGTAGAAAAATATCGCGCCACATCACCGGATCAGAGGCGGCAATACGGGTAAAATCGCGAAAGCCGCTGGCCGAATATTTAATCACCGCGCGGCGCGTATCGCTTTCCAACTGCGCCGCCGTGCCAACAATGTTATAGGCAATCAAATGCGGCAAATGGCTGGTAATGGCAAGCACCAAATCATGATGGGCGGCCTCCATAAATTCAACCTCACTGCCCATATCGCGCCACAGCTTGGCAACGGCATCAACGGCCATCAACGACGTTTCCGGCGTCGGCGTGAGAATGCACCACCGCCCTTCAAACAATTCGGCAAATCCAGCGTCAGGGCCGGATTGCTCGGTTCCGGCAATCGGATGGCCCGGCACCAAATGCACACGCCGACCCAATAAGGGGGCAATATCACGAATGACAGTCGCCTTGACCGAACCGACATCAGTCATAATCGCATCATCCTTCAAAACCGGAACAATTTCGCGCGCCAAAGGCAATAAGGTACTTAAAGGCGTGTTCAGAAAAACAATATCAGCATCGGAGCAAGCCTCGGCGGCACGTTCATGCACGCTGTCAACAAAGCCGATTTCCATGGCGCGTTTGCGGGTTTTGGCCGTGCGCGCATGACCGGCAATATGCGCCGCCAATCGGTTTTTTTTCATGGCATGGCCGAGCGAGGCGCCCATCAGCCCCAAGCCAATCAAAGCGATTTTCGGACGGCTCATCGCTCTCTCTCTTGCATGAAATCAGTGAGTGCCGCCAGCGCCGCGCGATTGGCCGCTTGTGTGCCGACCGAAAGCCGCAAGGCATGCGGCAGACCATAGGCGGCCAGCGCGCGCACAATCACCCCCTTGCCGGACATAAAATCGTCGGCGGCTTGGGCTTCATCCCCATCAGCAAATTCAAGCAGCACAAAATTTCCCTGCGACCCCCGCACACTCAACCCCAAGCCACCCATTTGCTGCCTCAGCCACTCGCGCCATTGGCTGTTATGGGCGCGGCTTTGGTCGATATGGCTTTGGTCAGCCAGTGCCGCGATGCCGGTTTTTTGCGCGATGGCATTCACATTAAACGGCGGGCGCAAGCGGTTCAACACATCGGCAATGGCCGGGGGGCAATAAGCCCAGCCAAGCCGCAACGCCG
>CAYQFO010000142.1:0-3880 GCA_964416815.1 uncultured Rhodobiaceae bacterium
GATTATGGCTATGCGTTTTTTGTCTGGGACAGAGACATTAAAGAATTGATGGGCGGCGTGAATCTTGGTCACATCCGCCGTGGTGCAGCGCAAATAGCGACGCTGGGCTATTGGATTGGTCAACACTATGCTGGTCAGGGGATGATGAGCGAAGCGGTTGAGCTGGTGATAGATTTTGCTTTTACCAGCCTTGGTTTGCATCGTATCGAAGCAGCTTGTGTGATTGACAATCAAGCATCAATTGGTGTGCTGATGAATAATGGTTTTAGAGAAGAGGGCTATGCAGAAAAATATCTTAAAATCAACGGCACTTGGGCAGACCATCGTCTGTTTTCTTTGTGTCGGGACAATCAGGCGGATTAGGATGAGGCTGGGCTTCAGTTTTTTATTCTTATTGCTGGTGATGGCGGGGTCTCCTGTTTTTGCCTCCGACCCTCTGCGCTTGCAGGAGGGGTTTGGCTATCTTGATTTGGAGCAATATGTGCATCGTGTCGATGATGGTTATCTTGAGTTTTCTATCCAGAATGGCGGCAATGAAGATTTGCAATTTATTGTGCAACGCTACCCGCCATCTGATATTTCGCGTGCCTTGGGCGTGGCGCGGGATGAGTTTCAACCGCTTCGTCTGTTTGCTTCCGATGACAGCGAATTTGCCGCCCCGCCGCATCGCGGCGAGCGTTTGCGCTTCAGCGTGCCGGTGGGTGCGGTGATAACCTATTACTTATCCGGTGCGTCCCAAGAGCGGCTTTATTTATGGTCACCGACGGCGTTGGATGCATTTGATGAGCGCCAGAGCACCATGCGGATAATGATTTTGTTGATATTGTTATTTTTGTTCGCGGTCGGTGCCGTGGTGACGATTCAAAGGCGGTCGCGCCGCGCCGGTTATGCGTTGATTATGGGGCTTGGTCTGATGATTTTGCTGGTCAGCGTGTGGGCGCAGACTCTGGTCACGGGCAGTCGGTTGGAATCATTTTTTGCTTCTTATCGGTCGGTCATCATTTTGAGCGCATTTATCTTTTGGTTGATAATGCTGGCGGTTGGTCATCTCAATCTTATCATCCGCATTGTGCCGCACCGCCCTTATTGGACGCAGGTGATTATTGCTGGCGATATTTGCCTACTGGTAACGGTCGTGTTCTGGTCACTATCGCTTTTCAATCGGCCTGATTTTGCCGGTGTGATAAGCAATGATCTGATTGATGTGACATTTTCGCTGTCGTGCATGTGCGTATTGCTGGGTGCGGTTTTTGTGCCTGACCGGTTGCGTCCGAAAAACGCCGCCTCTCAAGCCTCGCCGCCCTCTTGAGATAGGGAGGCAATATCAATGCCGAGACGGGCAATATAATCGCCATAAAGGCGATGCGGTTCGGAGGTGAACAAAGTGTCGGTATGACAGGGGGCAATGAGCCAAGCATTGTCTTGTAATTCGTCTTCCAACTGACCCGCCCCCCAGCCGCTATAGCCGATAAGGAAGCGCATTTTTTCCGGTCCCCGACCACATGCCGCATCGTTCAAAATTTCCATGGAGCGACACATTTTGACCGGCACATCAGGTGCAAAAGTGTTGTCACCCGATTTGTAGTCGGGCGTGTGCAACACAAAGCCATTATCCAACTGCACCGGGCCGCCGATAAATATCGGCAGGTTTTTCAGGCCGGCATCTGCGACTGTCGGTGGCAGGTTTTTCAAAATGTCACCTAAAATGATTCCCTCGGCGGGTTGGTTGAGAATAAATCCGGTCGCACCTTCATCATCATGCGCCGTCAGTAATATGACACTGCGCGCAAAGCGTGGGTCTCCCATGGCGGGCATGGCCAGCAAAATTTGGCCACGCAAGCTATTGGCGAAAGATGTTTCCATATTGTCAGTTTAAGCAAGCAAGGCTCTGCTGACAATAAGGTGATAAAGGGGTATAAGCGGGTTATGCGTATGATTGTAATTTTGATGGTGTTGTGTTGCTTGGTATTTGTTCCTGCGCAAGCTGTAACGACCTCGCCATGGCAATCGAAAGACAATGTGCGCGCGCGGTTGATTGCCGCGCGCGTTGATGGTGCGACTTATGCTGCCGTCCAGTTTGAATTGGCACCGGGCTGGCATACTTATTGGCGCTATCCGGGTGCCAGCGGCGTTGTGCCGGAAATTGATTTTAGTGGTAGCAGGAATATCAGGACGGGTAAGCTGATTTTTCCGGCACCCTATTTTTTTGATGATGGTGTGGGTGGTTTTTATGGCTATAAAACCAAAACTGGCTTTCTGACGCGCTATACCACCGTGCGGACGCGCAAGCCCAGCACAGTGAAGGCGACGGTTTTTATTGGTGTGTGCCGCGAAATCTGTGTGCCGGTAAAATTCAAGCTGTCGTTGAAAATACCGCCCGGTGTCTCCCAAAATTCATCGGCTGACCTGCTCTTGCTTAAAGATGTCACAGCCCTGCTGCAGGCGCAACCTGCCCGCCCTTCCGATGCTTTTCGCGGCAGCACATTAACCTATGATGGCGACCGGTTGCAATTGGTGGTCACTGGCAAAAATTTACTGAACCCCCGACCCATGCCGGTGCCGGGCCGCTATGATGTGATTGGCGCACCGCGTATTGTTGCAGGGGATAGGAACGCTTTTATTTTTGAGATTCCGGCATGGGCACCACTTGACCATCCGTTGATTGGGCGTAAATTAGGATTCATCATTCGTGATGGCAATCGCGCCATCGAACAGAAAATTAAAGTAACCGATCATCGCCTGCTGTCGCAGGAAAACAGCGTGGGAGAAACAGATGACCATTAAACAGGGTGACAAAATTCCTTTTGCAACGCTCATGCATTTGACCGATGCAGGGCCGACACCGATGACAACGGAAGAGCTTTTCACCGGCAAAACCGTTGCTCTATTTGCCGTGCCGGGGGCTTTTACGCCGACTTGCTCGAATCAGCATTTGCCGGGCTTTATTGAAAAGTCTGAAGATTTGCGCGCCAAGGGCGTGGATATGATTGTTTGCATTTCGGTCAATGACGCTTTTGTTATGGGGGCGTGGGGCAAACAGAAAAATGCTGCTGGCAAAGTCATGATGGTTGCTGACGGCAATGGTGAATTGACCACGCAAATGGGATTGTCTATGGATGGCTCCGATTTTGGTATGGGCATGCGTTCGCTGCGCTATTCGATGATTGTGCGTGACGGCGTTGTTGAAACGCTCAATATGGAAACCAATCCGGGGAAGGCTGTGGAATCAGGTGCCGAAAATCTGTTGAGCCAGCTGGGTTAAGGGATAGGTGTCATGCCGAGGCGCGCTAATGCGTCGGCGCGTTCATTACCGGCATCGCCTGTGTGGCCTTTCACCCATTGCCAGTTGATTTGATGGCGGGCGCATTGCGCCTCCAGTGCTTGCCAGAGGTCGATATTTTTAACCGGTTTTTTGGCGGCTGTTTTCCAGCCATTGCGTTTCCATCCGACGAGCCAGCGCGTTATGCCGTCTTTAACATAAGTGCTGTCGGTGATGAGTTTCACCGTGCTGTTGTCCGGTAGGCTTTTTAGAGCCTCAATAGCGGCGGTTAGTTCCATGCGATTATTGGTGGTTGCCGCTTCGCCGCCTTTCAATTCGGTGACGTCATCACCGCTTTCAATACGTGCGCCCCAGCCGCCGGGACCGGGGTTTCCTGAACAAGCACCATCGGTGTAAATGGTCACCATTTATATCTCCAATCCATAATCGCCGACGCCTGTCACCGATTTGTGAAAGCGTAAGCGACGCAAATAGTCAACTGGATTTTTCGACTCAACCAGCCCGTTAGCCGGTGGGTTTAAGCGGTCGTAAAGCCGCGTCAGCAAAAACCGCATGGCGGCGCCACCGGCCAGCACCGGCAGGGCGTTGATTTCTACTTGG
>CAYQFO010000143.1:0-3818 GCA_964416815.1 uncultured Rhodobiaceae bacterium
ACCCCGGCCCGCTTGCCGGGTCCAGCCCCTGCCCAAACACAATGGTAAAAATGCCGATACCGGCCAGTAAAGCAATCGCCGTATCTGCCAGCCCGATAATAATGGCAGTCTGGCCTAGATTGACTTGCTTATCGACATAGGCACCATAGGTCATCAGCATGGCGGCCCCGACGCCGACCGAAAAAAAGCCGTGGCCAACAGCAGACTGCACTACTTCTATCGAAATTTTGCTGAAATCCGGCGTCAGCAGGAAAGACAAAGCCGCCCCAATATCGCCGACAATCACACCATAAACGGCAATGATTATCAGCATGGCAATCAGTGCCGGCATGAGAATTAAATTGGCGCGTTCCAGTCCCTTGTGCAAATTGCGTACCAAAATAAGACCAATCAGCAGCAAAAATAAAATTTGATGACCTATCATGGTTCTGGGGGCGTTCAGCAAATCGTTGAAAACGTCACTGGCGGTTTTGGCATCAATGGCGGCCAGCGCGCCGCTCAATGTGTGGATAATATAGCTACTCACCCAACCCGCAATCACCGCATAAAAGGTCAATAATATAAATGACCCAAACACACCAATGCCGCCAATAATATCAAGCCGCTTATGGTGTCCGCTTGCCTGTAAGATATTGCGCACGGATGTGACCGCATCCGACCGCCCTTGACGCCCAACCAATAATTCGGCGGCGGCAATCGGGATGGCAATGGCAAAAATGGTTGCCAGATAAATCAGCACAAAGGCGCCGCCGCCATTCATGCCTGTCATATAAGGAAATTTCCAGATATTGCCGAGGCCGACAGCCGCGCCGATACACGCCAATACAAAGCCCGGATTGCTCGTCCAGAAAATGGTGTTCTGCTTTTGCATTCTTACCCCTAAAACAATTAGTGACTAAAGTTTACAGATTTGCAAGAAATTGCAAACCTAAATAATGCCCGCTATAACAAAGGCAAGGAGAGTGCTATGCCAAAATTTGTGTGGGATGAACCGGCCGAATGGGTCGAAATGGAAGGCAACCCGACGCCGCCCAATGTCGATATAGGCATTTTGCGCGCCCGCGACGGCAGGCTTTTGCGCTGCGGAATTTTCCATCCTGACGGCGATGCTCGCGCCAGCATTGTTTTGATGACCGGCTATTCGGAATTTATCGAAAAATATTTTGAGACCATTATTGATTTGCAAAATGCAGGCTATTGCGTGGTGCTGCCGGAATGGCGCGGGCATGGGCTATCACAGGGCAACTCCAAAGTATCAACCCGCCTGCACCTCACCGACTTCGACCAAAATATCACCGATTTGGAAGACCGCTTGGAAAAATTACTGGCCGATTGTCCGCGCCCGCATTTCGGACTGGCGCATTCTATGGGCGGACAGATTTCATTGCGGATGGCGCACAAGCATCCAGACCAGTTTACTGCGCTGGCACAATCTGCGCCTATGCATGGTTTAATCATACCGACGATGGCACAGAGAATGATTCGATGGATTGCCTCGGCCTATGTCTTGGCGGGTCGCTCTGACAGGTGGATTCCGATGACCCCGCCGGCGTCGCGCCCCGGCAATCCTGCGACCAACCATGTCACCACCGATTGGGCGCGCTATCAGCGCAATGAACACTATTATGTTACCGAGCCGCGTTTGCAGGTTAACGGCGTGAGCCTTAGCTGGATGTCGGCGGCAATGGCGGCAATGAAGAACAGCATCCGACCAGCCTTTTTGCGAAGCTTCACCACACCGCTTTTTATCGGTATGGCCGAGAAAGAATTACTGGTCGACAATAAAGCACTCTTATATGTGCAAACAAATGTGCCGAACGGGCAAGGCAAAACCTATAAGGGCGCCATGCACGAAATCCTGATGGAAAAAGATGCTATCCGACAAGCCTTTATCGCCGATGTGTTGGGCTTCTATCAAAGCGTGAAAACCCACTAAGCATCATTAAGGGGCAAGCTAAGGGGCAAGCCGCGTGAGCAATGCGTCATGCAATTTTTTGTCGCCGCAGGCAATAATTTGTCCTCCGCCAAGGGCGGCCTCGCCTTGCCACGTGGTCACAATGCCACCGGCGCGTTCAATAATCGGTATCAGAGCTTGAATGTCATAAGGTTTCAGCCCTTGCTCAATCACCGCGTCCAACTGACCGGCGGCCAAGAGGGCATAATTATAGCAATCACCGCCATAGCGGGTGAGGCGGGCTTCACCCGTCAATGCGTTCCATATTTCTGCTTCCGGTTCGCTGGTAAAAAAATCCGCCGTGGTGGTGGCGAGCATCGCATCCTCTAATCGGGCGCAGGGGCGTATGGTGCATTTTTTTTCAACACCATGATGACGCAAAAAGGTGTCGCTCTCAGCATGGGCGAAAAATCGCTCGCCGGTAAAAGGCTGGTCCATCATGCCGATGCGCACCTCGGTGCCATTATTCATGGCAATCAGTGTGCCCCATGCGGGCATACCGGAAATAAAGGCGCGGGTGCCGTCAATCGGGTCCAGCACCCATTCGTGCGGCGCGCCCGATTTTGCGCCATATTCTTCGCCCAAAATGGCGTGCGTCGGATAATGCGTTTCAATCAAGCCGCGCATGGCGGCCTCGGCGGTGCGGTCGGCTTCAGTCACCGGGTCAAAGCCGCTTTCCTTTTTATTGTCCACCTGTGCTAAATTGCGAAACTGTGGCAGCGTTTGCGCTGCCGCCGCATCGGCAAGCTGATGGGCAAAGGCGAGATAAGTATCAAGCTCGGACATAAGGTTTTATTCGGCAGCCGGGCGCACGCCCTCGCCTTGTAACTGCGCGGCAAGTGACGCTAAAAGCACCGTCAGTTCTTGTCCCAAATCCAGCAAATCGGTGCGCAGTTTTTCAAAGCCGACATGTTTTGTGTGGTTATCCTCATCCATGTAAATCGCCCGATTGATTTCAATTTGCAAAGCATGGCAGCCATTGGCAGGCTGGCCGTAATGTTGGCTAATATGGCCACCAGCATAGGGGCGGTTCATTTCCACACGATAATGACGCGCGGTCAGAAAATCGCGCACCCAATTCGACAGTGCCGGTGCGCACGACTGCCCGTGACGATTGCCCAAGACAAAATCTATTTGTGAACCGGGCGGGTTAAGCGCCAATTGTTTGACCGCCTGCGACGGCATGGAATGGGTATCCAGCAGCACCGCAAAACCATGCTCGGCACGCATGGCGGCGAGGCTGTCGGCCAGTTGTCGGTGAAAGGGCTCGTAAATTTTTTTAATCCGCGCCTGTGCATCGGCATAAGTTAATTTGGCGGGATAAATCGGCTCGTTCTCGGCCACCAGACGCGGCACCGTGCCAAGCCCGGCGGCAGCGCGCGAGGATTTCCGGTCAATATGATGCGGCAATTTGTCGGCAAAAAGAGCCGGCTCCAATTCATCGGCGGCACGGTTGAGGTCAAGATATGCACGCGGGAAAGTCGCCGCCAGCAGGCTTGCCCCGAAAGCCTCAATGCCGCTCCATAAATCAGCGACAAACATATCCTCGGATTTACGGATTTGATACGCATCCAGCCGCGAGGCGCGCAAAAATTCAGGCGGATAATAAGCACCGCTATGCGGCGAACTCACCAGCACCGGCAGGCGCGGCGTGGCGGCATCCGGTTGCGTCAGCTTAAAGGGTGGGATGGTTTCCATGCGCAATAGCATAGCACAAATGCCACGGCGAATATATAAGCCGGGCAGAAAGGGTGTGAAAACAAATTTAGGGCGGGGTGAAAATATGCTATATCGCCACTGCGTTGGAACGGGCGATTAGCTCAGTGGGAGAGCACTACCTTGACATGGTAGGGGTCACTGGTTC
>CAYQFO010000144.1:0-3736 GCA_964416815.1 uncultured Rhodobiaceae bacterium
CTCTTCGGGGACGCGCAGCTCAATATAAGTCGCAACCAATGTTTCCACCGCATCGACAATTTTGTCTTCGGTGAAGGCGGCGCCGGTAATGTCACCGAGCGCGGCTTGTTCGTCACTCGCCCCGCCCAGCGAAATCTGATAGAACTCAGTGCCTTTTTTATCAACGCCCAAAATGCCGATATGGCCGACATGATGATGCCCACACGCATTGATGCAGCCGGAAATTTTAATCTTCAACTCACCAATATCATATTGCTGGTCAAAATCGGCAAAGCGGGTGGAAATTTCCTGTGCCAGTGGAATCGAACGGGCATTGGCCAAATTGCAATAATCCAGCCCCGGGCAGGCAATCATATCTGAGACAAGCCCAAGATTGGCCGTCGCCAGATTGTGCGCCGCCAGCGCGTCATAGACGGCTTTCACATCATCAAGACGCACATGTGGTAATACCAAATTTTGTTCATGCGTCACGCGCACTTCATCAAAAGAATAATGTTCGGCCAAATCGGCAATCGCATCCATTTGTGTGTCCGTGGCATCGCCCGGCACACCGCCAATCGGCTTCAGCGAGATATTGACAATGCCATAACCCGGCTGCTTATGCGCCACCAGATTGGTTTTCACCCAATGCTCGAAATTGGCGTCATTGGTGCGCGCTTTGGTGAACCCCGCACTTTCGGCGGGCAGGGTTGTAAAATCGGGTGGTGCAAAATAGGCACTGATGCGCTCAAACTCTGCTTGCGGCAGGCTCAACATTTTGCTCGCGTCAATTTTGGAAAATTCGGCTTCCACCAGACGGCGCATTTCCATTTCGCCAATCTCATGCAGCAGAATTTTAACCCGCGCTTTATAGGAATTATCGCGCCGCCCTTGCCGATTATAGACGCGCATGACGGCTTCTAAATAGGCCAGTAAGTGCGTGGCCGGAACAAAATCGGTCAGCTTTTTGGCGATAAAAGGCGTGCGCCCCTGACCGCCGCCGACATGCACTTCATAGCCAATCTCGTCTTTGTCATTTTTTACGACCACAATGCCGATATCGTGCAGTTTAATGGCGGCACGGTCATTTTTATGACCGGTCACGGCGATTTTGAACTTGCGCGGCAGATAAGAAAATTCCGGGTGGAAAGTTGACCATTGGCGTATCACTTCGGAAATAACGCGCGGGTCTTCGACTTCAGCGTCAATAGCACCAGCATATTGGTCGGCGGTGACATTGCGAATGCAATTACCGGACGTCTGGATGGCGTGCATTTCGACGCGCGCCAAGTCTTCCAGCAAATCGGGGATGCGCTCCAATGCAGGCCAATTATATTGAATGTTCTGCCGCGTGGTGAAATGGCCGTAACCGCGATCATATTTGCGCGCAATATGCGCCAGCATACGCATTTGCTGCGAGGACAGGGTGCCATAGGGAACCGCCACCCGCAGCATGTAAGCATGTAATTGCAAATAGACGCCGTTCATCAGGCGCAGCGGTTTGAAGGCGTCCTCGCTTAGCTCGCCGCTTAGGCGCCGCGCCACCTGTCCGCGAAATTGTTCGACACGCTCAGCAACCAGCTTGTGGTCAAATTCATCATAGCGATACATGCGTTGTCTCTATCTTGCCTGCTTGCCCAAATCAAGGCGCGTGGTCGGGCCTTTGGCACGAATGACCTCGCGCACGCTGGCCGGTTTGTAAAACGCGCCATCCTCCAGCACTTCAAATAAATAAGGATCCAGCACATGGGATTCAAAATCATCCGACATGGCGCACACCAATAGGGCGTCGCCCGCATCGACCCCATCAACCACTTCTGCGGCGGTGAAATCTTCTACCCATCCCTGACCCACAAAATACATGACTTCGCCATCACCCAGCCGATTGGCGGTGACGGCCTGAAATCTCGCCCCTTTTGCGCTGTGTTGCGCCATATCGCTATGCTCCAGTAAACAGCCTAAGAGAATGCCCGTAATTGATAATTACGTCAATATCTTGTTATTTATTTTATATTACATATACAATGTATGAATATGATTAACGTTGAAAGCTCTCATGCCAACGTCGTAGCACCAGCCATTCAAGAAACGTCAATGCATAAAACAGCGCAATACCGAGTGTCGACAGCAACACCAGAGCTGCAAACATGGTGGCGATTTCCAACCGATTGCCGGCTTCAATAATGCGCCACGCCAGTCCAGTGCTAGTGCCGGAGCCAGCGACAAACTCGGCCATGACGGCACCAATCAAGGCCAGCCCGCCGGAGATTTTGGCACCGGTCAGCATGGCAGGCAGCGCGGCAGGAAGTTCCAAATAAAAAAGCCTTTGTCGCCAATCGGCACCGCTCAGCGTCATGAGATCGTGTAATTGCGGGTCAATGCCGCGTAGGCCTTGAATGCTTGCCGCGAGCATCGGAAAAAAGGCGATAATCCAAGCGATAATAATCAGCGCGTATTGGACATGGTCAAAGCCGACCCAAATCAAAATAAGCGGTGCAATCGCAACCACGGGCGTGACTTGTAGGGTCACCACATAGGGCGCAAAGGCCAATTCAATAAGACGCGAGCGGGTAAAAATAACGCCCAATCCGACACCGCTTACCATCGCCCAAAAAAAGGCAAATGCGGTAATGCCCAATGTGACGCCCATGGCCGACATTAATCCACCAAAACCAGTGACGAAAGCGACACCAATAGCTGAAGGCGGTGGCAGAATAAATTTTGGTACGGCGAAAACAAAAACCAGCCATTCCCAAAAGCCAATCAGGCTAAGACCAACAAGCGTAGGTAAAATATAACGCATCACAAAACCCCAGGCTCGTGACCTAGACCCGAGGCAATGGCGCGATAGGCGGCGTGATAGGCGGGACTGGCGCGAAAATCCGTCGGCGTGTCTGCTTTGTCAATCGTGATGGTGTCGGCTAAGCGCCCATCGGCGCGCATAACCAGCACATGTTCGGCCAGATAGGCGGCTTCCGACAGGGAGTGGGTGACAAACAAAACCGTGCATTTGTACTGCCGCCAGATAGCAAGCAAATCATCATCCAGCCGCTGGCGGGTCAGCTCGTCCAATGCACCAAAGGGTTCGTCCATCAACAGCACATCAGGCTGTTGTGCCAGCGCGCGCGCCAATGACACACGCATTTTCATACCGCCCGACAATTCACGCGGCACGGCATCGGCGCGTTCGCTCAACCCGACCAGTGACAGTGCCTCGTCTGTGCGGCTTTTTATCTCTGCGCTTGATGCGCCCTGCATGCGTAAGGGCAAGACGATATTGTCGCGGACACTGCGCCAAGCCAGCAAAGTCGGTTCTTGAAACACAAAGCCAATCTGTCCAGCCATTGTGCTGAGTGTGCCGGAGCAGGGCTGAAGCAAACCAGCTATCAGGCGCAGCAAAGTGCTTTTGCCACAACCCGATGGCCCCACCAAAGCGGTGAAACTACCCGTTGCAAATTGCGCACTGAAGCCGTCAAACACCTCCACGCCACGCCGAAAACGAACGCAGATATTTTCCAGCTTCACGGCGTGAGGCATTATTTATCGTCTGACCTTGAATTGACAAATTGGGTCGTGAAGGCGGCGCGCCAGTTAAGGTTTGGGTCATAGACGCCATTGTCGGCCATGAGTTGAAAAAATTCTTGCCAGCGCGCGACGGTCATAATACCGACGCTCATACGTGTCCTGTCGCCCGAATGCAACAGGCCGCGCTCGCGGATTTGCACGATAGCCTGATCAATAACACCTTGCGTCATAT
>CAYQFO010000145.1:0-3714 GCA_964416815.1 uncultured Rhodobiaceae bacterium
CGTATGTGGGCTTCTCGTTTGTGTTCTAAAAATATGGAAAAAATCGCCAAATATGACTGGGAAGACCCGTTTTTGCTGCGCGAGCAGTTGACGCAGGAGGAACGTCTGATTGCTGACAGCGCCCATGCTTTTGCGCGTGAGAAATTGCTGCCACGGGTGACCGATGCTTTTGCCGATGAAACTGTGGCACCGGAGGTTTTTGCCGAAATGGGCGAACAGGGTCTACTGGGTGTCACCATTGCGCCTGAATTGGGTGGGGCGGGGGCTTCTTATGTTGCTTATGGTTTAGTTGCCCGCGAAATTGAGGCGGTTGATAGCGGTTATCGCTCGATGATGTCGGTGCAATCGTCGTTGGTGATGCATCCGATTAACACGTTCGGGTCGGAAGCCCAAAAGCAGAAATATCTGCCGAAGCTGGCCACTGGCGAATGGGTTGGTTGTTTCGGTCTGACTGAGCCTGATGCTGGTTCCGACCCGTCCGGTATGCGCACATTTGCCAAGCCGGTTGAGGGCGGCTATGTGTTGAATGGCTCCAAAACCTGGATATCCAATGCACCGATTGCCGATGTGTTTGTTATTTGGGCTAAGTCGGAAGCGCATGATAATCAGATAAAGGGCTTTATTCTGGAAAAGGGGATGGACGGGCTAACCGCGCCGAAAATTGAGGGCAAACTGTCTTTGCGCACTTCGGTCACCGGCATGATTATGATGGATGATGTCGTCGTGCCGGCAGACAATATGCTGGATGTGTCCGGTCTGAAGGGGCCGTTTTCGTGTCTTAATCGCGCCCGCTATGGCATCGGCTGGGGGGCTATGGGGGCGGCGGAATTTTGCTTTCATGCAGCGCGTGATTATGGGTTGGAGCGGCATCAGTTTAACAAGCCCTTGGCGGCCAATCAGCTTTATCAGAAAAAACTGGCCGATATGCACAGCGATATTGCGATGGGTTATCAGGCGTGTTTGCGTGTCGGTCGGCTGATGGATGAGGGACGCTTCGCGCCGGAAATGGTATCCGTTATCAAGCGCAATAATGTTGGCAAGGCACTGGAGATTGCCCGCATGGCGCGCGACATGCACGGCGGTAACGGCATTGCTGGTGAATATCATGTGTTGCGCCATGCGATAAATCTAGAAACGGTGAATACGTATGAAGGCACGCACGATGTGCATGCGCTGGTTTTGGGGCGGGCGATTACTGGCATTTCAGCGTTTTAATCCAGTTAGGCTATCGCAGCCTTCGGCAAATGGGTCAGGCTTTGCTCGATGCGTGTTTGGGCGGATGTCATAGATGTCATGGGTTCGTTTGTAGCCAACTCTTGGGCGATTCATCTTCATTGGCGAGCCTATCAACGGAAATGCTACGGCCTTCCAAAATCAACCGGCGGACGGCCATAAATTCGGCCGCTCGGTTAATGGCTGTACAGCCGGTTAGCTGGCCATCGGTGAAATAAAACCACGCAAAGGAATGACTATCGCCATCGCCGCGCAGCACTTTTTCATCAATCTTTTTCGGTACGCCGGCAATTTGCAATTTCACATCATATTGGTCAGACCAAAACCACGGCACTTCCGGGCGCGGTTGGGTTGCATCCAAAAGAGCGGCGGCCACCAGCTTGCCCTGTTCAATCGCATTCGGCACACTTTCAAGCCGCATTTCGCGCCCCAGCACATCATTGTGCCGGAAAGTGCAATCTCCACAGGCGAAAATATCCGCGTGGGTTGTGCGGCACTGGGTATCAACCAAAATGCCGTTATTGGTGCCAAGACCAGCCGCTTCGGCCAGTTGTGTATTCGGTACTACGCCAATGCCGGTAATCACAATATCGGCAGCCAGCGTGGTGCCATCGTCAAAACGCACGGCGGAAACAACCCCCTCGCCGTCAAAACCGACTACTTGTGCGTTGGTGGTGATGGTGACGCCATTATCTTCGTGTAGTTTTTGATAAAAAGCGGAAATTTCCGGCGCGGCAACGCGTTCCAGCAAACGCGGCGCGGCTTCCAACACGTCCACATGAAGCCTTAATTCGCGTGCCACCGCTGCTGCTTCCAACCCGATATAGCCGCCGCCAATAATCACCAAATGCTTGCCGCTGGTAAAATGGGTTTGCATGGCGTCAATATCAGCCATGCTACGTAGGTCAAATATGTTGCCGAGATGGCGGCCTGCAATATCCAAAAGGCGCGGGCGGCTGCCGGTTGCCAGCACCAACTTGTCAAAATTCAAGGTGCGGCCATCGGCCAGTGTGAGCGTGTGAGCGTCGGGGTTGATGGCGGTGGCGGCATTATCCAGTTCCAGTGTCACCTTATTATCGGCGTAAAAATCTTGCGGCTTTAGGAATAATCGCTGGCGTTCCAACTTGCCCGATAAATAGGCTTTTGACAGAGGCGGACGCTGGTAAGGCAACAAGCCTTCATTGCCGACCAATGTCAGGGCCCCATCAAATTCTGCCTGCCGCAGGCTTGCAATGGCCTGTAGAGCCGCCTGCCCGGCACCAACAATCACAATATGCATGGGCTTTATATAGCCGCAATAAGTCACGGCTGCAAAGTCCTTCATGCAAATTTCGACTTGCCAACGGGAGATTTGCTAGTTCCCAAATAAATTGCTTGCTTCTGGGGGTGACAAAGATGTGGTTTAAGATATATAAGTGTTTGCGGTTGACGTGCGCAGATAGGTTAACTACAAGGCCGATATGCTGAATTTTATCTATCTTTCTATACTTTTTCTGATTGCTTTTTCGAGTGCTGCTCACGCCTATATTGGGCCTGGGCTTGGCCTGGGTGTTATCGGCATGGTTTTGGGGGGGGTATTATTTTTCTTCCTGTTGCTTGTTTCTTTTTTATGGTACCCAATAAAGAGATTGTTGCGTCAATGGAATAAAAGCAAAAAAGAACATGGGGAAGCTGAAACTAAAGTATCAACCTCAAAAGCATGGGTTTACCGTCTCCTTAATGTGGCGACAGGCGCGCTTATTGTCGTCGTCATAATCGGGCTATATCAATTTTTTGCAGATGATAGCAACAAAAAGTTAGCTACTAAAGAGATTGCACTCCAAAGTAAGCCTATCAACCATATTGCAGAGTTTCCTGCCCGTTTTGAAACCACTCCGGTAGAGCATGCGCCATTTGAAGATTCATATTTGCTTGTTACAAGCATGTTTGATGATAAAAATGCCATGCGGTTAATTGATCATCAAGGAAATGTCGTGCATGAGTGGGTGTTTGACAAAAGCAGATTATTAAAGGGTCGGAACAATTTTAAGATTGATTTACATGGTTCTGATATTCTGTCTGATGGTTCGGTTGTAGCAAATTTTGAATATTTTGCTATTTCTCGTGTGGATGTTTGTAATCGCGCGATGTTTAGGATACCCGATACTAGCAATTCTTCAGCGACAATGGAGGCGCATCATTCTGTTTTTGTGACATCGCGTGGAACTATTTGGTTCAGTGGAAGACGCCTTCCTTCCAAGGAACTCCAGTCAGAGTATCCTGCTTTTGATCCACGTCTCCGAAACGAATCTCTACTGGAAATATCTGCCGATGGTAAAAAAATTATACGCAATCTTGATATCTTTACCCTGTTTATGAAAAATAACCTTCTTTCATTTGTCACTACTCCTCCACAATGGCGTAATGGATTCGTCGTTGATAAGTTCCATCTTAATGATGTTGAGGAGTTATCTGTAGATATGGCGGCGGCTTTTCCTCAGT
>CAYQFO010000146.1:0-3712 GCA_964416815.1 uncultured Rhodobiaceae bacterium
ACGCTACCCATCATTTAGGGCTGTGGCAAGAGCAGTATAAGTCGGCTGGTCAATCGCTACTTGTGCCACCACGCTGTCGCGCAGATAGCTGTGTAACGCATCATTATCAAGCGATATTTTACCCTCGCGCAAGCGATGGCAAAGCGCGCTGCGCAATTCGCCGAGATTTCCTTTCTGCCCCAGCAATGTGCTTAAGGCTTCTTGCTGGCGGGCATGATTTTCCGGTGCCAGCTGGTTTTCGCGGCGCACCATGTCCAGCGCATTGGCGGCCACACGCGCCAGAAAAGCGGCGCGCCCTTTATTATTTTGCATGATGTCCTCGCGCAGATAATCGCTCACACTTTGCAATAACTCGTCAATGGGGATGCCGCTTGTGTCCTCGATGCGGTCAATTTCTGCTGGCGTGTTAACCGGACCCGGTATCAGTAGATTGACGCAATCAATTTGGCATTCCGATGATCGCCGCCCAATCGCCGGGCGCTCCACCGAGCTATCCAGCTGCTGCCGGAAAGTCGCCCCCATATTGAGCGTCCCAACCGCCCACCAGAAAGAACCGAACACCTGCCAAAACATCACATGGCCGGGGTCAATCTCACGACCGGAGGCGGCTTTGTAACCAGCCAGCAAATCTTCCAGTGTGCCAAATCCGCCGACCGCTTTGTCGCGCACTCCAAACCGCCAGCTATTGGTGCAAATCCAGCCAATATCGCGCACCGCATCGCCAATATGCGCCAGCTCCCAGTCCAGCACGGCGACAATGCCGGTTTGCGGGTCAATCATCAGATTGCCATTGCGGAAATCATTATGCACAAGACGCAGAGCATCGGGGGTCGGCAAATGCTCAAGCAGCCAGCGCGCCGTGAAATCAATCATCGGCTGGTGCAAGTCCAACTGCAGATAATTCTGATAGGTCTGACGCACATAGTCTTCCGGCGTGACGCGGTTGAGTTTTTGCTCAAGACCCGTGGCAACGACATCTATGGCGTGAATACGCGCCAAAATCTCACCGCATTGTGCGGCCAGTTGCGGGCGAATGGCGGCGAAATCTTCATGACGTGCAATGCGCGCCCCCAGCGTTTCGCCCTCCAGCCATTGCATGATAAAGCCATCACCCAGCTCGTCTTCGGGTGTCAATATATAATAGACTTGCGGCTCCGGCACGCCTGCTTGCTGCGCCAGTTGAAACAGCAGTGCTTCGGTCGCCAAACCCGGCCGGTCGCTTTGCGGCACAATGCCCGGCGCACCACGGCGAAAGGCCAGCAGACGTTCGCTCTTATTGGTGGCGAGTGTCAGCTTGTAAGTCTCTTGGCTGGCACCCGTAGACAGCCGCTCGCAAGCAATCAACCCGGTGCAACCGGCAATATGTCGGGTAACAATCTCTCTCAGGCGGGATTCAAATGCTTTATTTTTCTCTGCCATATTCTAGCCAGATTAAAGCGCAAATAAGATTGTTCAAGTCACTTGCGCCGTTATGGTGAGTGCGCTTAGATAACGCACATATTTTGGGAGGAAGATATGTTGAAACTACACTTCGCGCCTTTTTCGCGAGCGGTTCGCACAGTTTGGTTGTTGGAAGAATTGGGCTTGCCGTATGAGCTTAATAAAATGAAATTTCATCCCAGCGATTTGAAGGCCGATGAGCATCGCGCACGTCATCCTCTGGGTCGCATACCGGTGCTGGAAGACGGCGATGTGATGATTTACGAATCCGGTGCCATTGCCGAATATATTTTGGAGAGGCACAAAAATGGCGGGCTGAAGCCTGCTGTTGATGCGCCGAATTATCCGTTTTATCTGCAATGGTTTCATTATTGCGAGGGTATGGTGATGCCGCCCATCAACACGATTGTGGTGCATACGATGTTGTTGCCGCCGGAACGGCGCGATGAAACCGCGCTCAAACAGGCGCAAAACCTGCTGGCTAAATCGCTGGCACCGGTGGACAAGAATATGGCCGATAAGGACTATCTGGTCGGCGATTTCACTGCCGCCGACACCATGCTTGGTCATTCGGTGTTGATGTCGGAGCGCATGGAAATGCTGGAAGATTTCAAAAATCTGCAAAGCTATGCGGCGCGGCTGAAAGAGCGTCCGGCCTTGCAGGCTGCATTTGCGTTAGAACAGCAGTAGATTTATGGACGCCGCCCGGATTCCTCTGCCATCATTTATCTATCGTTTGGTGTCATTGCTGTTGCGGCCCGGCGTGCGCAATAATTTGAAAATCACGTTGAATTCGCGCGGTGATGATGACGGCTCACTGATTGACTGCTTGGAGCATAATGCGGCGACCATGCCGGAGGCATTGGCCATTCGCTATCTTGACCGCACTTTAAGCTGGCGGGAATATAATGCGGCAGCCAACCGCGTGGCGCATTATTTGCGCGCGCGGGGGCTTAAAAAGGGTGATGCGGTGGCGGTTAATCTGGAAAACCGTCCGGAACTTTTGTTTATCGTCATGGGTGTGCTGAAAATCGGCGGCATTGCTGGCATGATTAACACTGGCCAGACCGGCGATGTGCTGACGCACAGTTTGAACTTGGTGCAGCCGAAATTACTGTTTATCGGTGAGGAAGTGCTGGACAAAATGGCGAGCGTGCAAGAACTGCTTGGCGCCAATCATCAAGGTAAGCTGATTTTTGTCGCCGATGCGGGCAAGACGTCACCACCTGACGGCTATGTTGATTTTGACGCGGAAGTTGCCGATGGCTCGGTAGATAATTTGCCCGACCCACCGCCGATGAAATTGGGTGATGCGTGCTATTATATTTTCACCTCCGGCACGACTGGTCTGCCGAAAGCATCTATCACCACGCATCTTAAGGTGAAACGCACGGCGGTGCATTTTGGCGGCACGGCGATGAGCCTGTCACCGGCGGACACGCTTTATTGCCCCCTGCCATTTTATCACAGCAATGCGTTGAATATCGCTTCGGGTTCCAGCCTTGTTACCGGCGCGACGCTGGCTGTCAGCCGTAAATTCAGTGCTGGTCGTTTTTGGGATGAGTGTATTGCCATGCAGGCCACGACGGCCATTTATATCGGCGAATTGCTGCGTTATTTACTGGTGCAGCCGCCAAGCGACAATGACCGCAAGCATAATGTGACGCGGATTATCGGCAATGGTCTGCGCCCCGATATTTGGATGGATGTGAAACAGCGTTTCGGTATTCAGCGTATCCATGAATTTTATGGCGCGTCGGAAGGCACAACTGGTTTTGTCAATTTGCTGAATTACGACAAAACCTGCGGTTGGTCGCCGGGGCAGGGTAAGGATTGGGCGGTGGTGGCCTATGATGTGGCAAGCGACGAACCGCGGCGCGATGCTGATGGTCGAATGCAGAAATTGAAAACCGGCAAGACTGGCCTGTTGCTCACTTGCGTCAGCGAGCGGTTTGCGTTTGATGGTTATACCGACAAACAGGAAAGCGAGAAAAAATTACTCCGCGATGTGTTTGCAGACGGAGATTGCTGGTTCAACACCGGTGATTTGGTGACGCTTCAGCCTTTTGGCCATGTTTTATTTGCCGACCGTGTGGGCGATACGTTTCGTTGGCAGGGTGAGAATGTGGCGACGACTGAGGTGGAGGGCGCGGCGGGTAAATTTGCTGATATAGAAGATGCCGTGGTTTATGGCGTCAACGTGCCGGGGCGCGATGGGCGTTGCGGCATGATGTTTGCCACGCCGTGCGCGGCGCAGGAAATTGACTTACCC
>CAYQFO010000147.1:0-3646 GCA_964416815.1 uncultured Rhodobiaceae bacterium
GATTAGCCGCTAGCGTGTGCGTCAGATTGAAGCGCGCGCTTTTGAGAAATTGCGCAAAGCGATGACCAAAGGCGCGAGCGAAAAAGGCCTCACGATTGAGGCAAGGTGAGTGAGATTAAGTAGCCCTGCCCCTAAAAATCTCGCCTAATCGCCCTCAAACTCAAAAAAATAGACACTATAGACTCGACCACACATTCTTGAGCAACCAAAATACCCTTTGCATTGGTAAAGACGACACAACGGATATTTCCAATCCATAGCCCTTTCATAAGTAAGATTTTTAAGTAAAACCTGCCAATCATGCAAAATAGGATATTGCGCTTCCGAGAACAACTTTTTGACTTCAGGGTTACTTGTCATCCCTACTCTATAGCCCATAGTCTGCTCCTTTATTTTATTCTTGAAATTAAACTTTGAAGCAGTCCGATTCACCGGACAATTAAGCAGTCCATCTCTTAACCGCCCATTCAGCAATTTTTTGGGAGCGCTTTCGAATCTCTTCTGCATCCCACTTATCATATTCCAAGATTTCTTGAGCTGATTTAAATACCGTATGCTCTTTCAGTATTTTTTTTGCGTCTTTAAAGGATTTATTACCTTTTAAAGAGTTTAGTTTTGAAGAAAGCAAAACGAGATTTCCCCAAGTGTCTTTGTAGGTCATAAAATCAACATGATTAACCACCGATTCCCAATCACCCGTTTGTGCCTTTTGAGGCATCACGTGGTCAATAGTACTGGAGGGAAGCACTTTGAAATTTTCACTTTTGCCAGCCCATAAACTTTCTTCATACCTTCTGAGAATGAAACTTGCCAATGACCGTCCATAAAGAGCCAAGTTCAAAATATTATCTTTGAACTGATCGTCACTAGGTATTTTAATTGTCCGTGTTTGAAGATTTTCCCTAACCTTTGAAGGATTGGCTTTTGCTTTCTTCCAAAGGACTTTGAAAATCGCATGCAAGCCAGATGGTTCATGACCGGCGACAGCTCTTCTAACAAAGAAACTTTCAATGTAATTAATACATTTTATGCAGTCATCTGGAGAGTATTTTATCGGATTAGAAACATGCGAACGAATGAGTTGCATTAAATATGGATAAGTAACAACATGCACAGGCATATCGTTCAAAGTTTCGATGCGTGTCCATAACTTATCGTCCATATTGTCCGGACGCTTGCTGGTTTTCAGAGCAAAGTAAGCTGGCAACCATTTTGTTAGATCTTCTATAATTAGGCTGGCCACCTCATAGCCGATAGTTTCCCCATCGTCGGGGATTGTTTGCCAATAATCTTGAAGTTCTGAAAATAGACGGCTCTTTACTGCACCACTATTTGGTATGAGCGCATACGGCTAAAAAAATCCATCAACCTCGCGTCCCTTCTTTGTAGGGCTTAAATGCTTAAATGCGTCCTGCAGTTCTATTTCAAAAGGCTCCCACTTTTCATGATATAATGCATCTTGCTTTTCAGTGACTCTTTGAAAAACTTCATTTCTGATTAAATCTATAATACGTAGCCGGGCTCCGGCATTGTTCAAACGGTCAAATATTTCATGTGCGTTTCTCTTGGCGTCCAATTTGATATGAACAATTTCAGTGTTACCAAGAAAACGCTCCAAAAATTCTTCCATAGTTTTCTGATTCTGTGGTTCACCAATAGTCTCCAATGCACTATTGAGGCGTCGCATACATTCCGCATAGGTTTGTGTAATCCGTCCCTCGGCATCCCCCGAAACATGCGTAAATGCCTTTATCTTCTAATTTTCAAATCTCTTGAAAATCTCATTGAATTGACGGCGGTCAAGAGGGGTTGGTTGTAATCTCAAAAATCCACGCTGGTCTTGCTCCTGACATTCGAGGAAGCGTCTTTGGATATCCGAATATCGCCAATCCGCCCAGCCTTGACTGTCTGCATGTTCCGAGCAAGCGAGTAGAGTCAAAAAAATAGTTGTAAGCCTTTGTTGGCCGTCAATAACTATATATTCTTGAGTCCCCATAACTCTTAGAGACCTAGGTTGAAGAACAAAAACGCCTAAGAAATTCTTTTCCTCATCCGCCTCCGAAATAACGCTGGCCACGTCATCCCAAAAACGATTCAGCTCTTCAGCCTCCCATTCATATTGGCGCTAAAAAAAAGGAACACAAAATCGAAGACTGGTGTTTCCAAGAAATTCAGCCAAATTGCTTGCATCTGCTTGGGTTTGATCCATATTTTCTACCTTGATTTTCTATTCGGGATACTATGATAGTCACCATCTCGCACATTTTACAACGCAAAATATGACCCCCCGTCAACGCCCTCCCCATCATTGCACCATTATTGACCTGCCGCGCCGAGCGGCCTACGCTTGGGTATGGATAATACGGTTTTTTGGTTTATCGTCGTCTATTTAGCCACCCTGCCGGTTATCGGGGCGTGGGCCAAATTGCGCGCCCGCGAAAACACGCTGGCCGATTACTATCTGGCCGGCGGCATGATTTCCACCCTACCGCTCTTTCTGACACTTTATGCAACACAATATAGCGGCAATACGCTGTTCGGCTTTGCTGGTAATGCCTATCGCAACGGACCGGTGATGCTGTTTTCAATCGCCGGTATGGGCGCAGGCGTGATTACCTTTTTTATCCTCGGCAAAGGCCTCAACAAGGCCGCCAAAAAACTGAATTTCATAACACCGGCCGATTTCATCCGCCACCGCTATCGAAACAAGACGCTGGTTGTGCTGCTCAATCTGATTTTCGTTTTTGCGCTGGCCAGCTATGTGTTGACCAATTTCAAGGCCGTCGGGTATATGACCACCCAAATTGCAGGCGACATAATATCGCCCGCGCACGCCATATTCACGCTGGCGGCGATTATGGCACTCTACGAAAGTCTGGGCGGCATGCGCTCGGTCGTGTGGACGGATATGATACAAGGCGTGCTGTTGCTGCTGGGCTCTGTCGGCACCATTGTCTGCGTGCTGGTTTATTTCGACGGACCCGTCGGCCTAACGGCTCAACTGGTGGCCAATCCTTCCCCCGACTGGAAACCGTTTGATACAAGCCAGTGGTTAAAAGGCGTCTCCACGGTCATTCTTTTCGGCTGCGCGATTGCGCTTTATCCCCACGCCATCCAGCGTTTTTATGCCGCCCGCGACTGGTTCACCCTGCGGCGCAGTTTCTGGTTGATAGCCGCCATGCCGTTTGTCGTCACCCTGCCTATGGTCATCAGCGGCATGGCCAGCACCTTAATGGTGCCGCCTTTGGCCGCCCACGAAGCCGACCAAGTTATTCCGCGCCTGATTGGCTTTCTGGCCACACAGACGCCGGCCCTGAAACTATTTTTTGCCTTGTTTATGGCGGCGGCGCTGGCGGCGATTATGTCAACGCTCGACAGCGCGATGCTGTCGCTGGGCTCAATTTTTAACCATGATTTCATCCGCCCGCGCTTTCCTGACATCTCACAAGAGCGTCTGACACGCATCGGCCGCGCCATATCTTGGGGGCTGATGCTGGCCATGGCCTATGGTGCCATCCTGCTGCCGCAAGACATTTGGACGCTGATAGTGCTGAAACTGGATTTGATGGCCCAAGCCTTCCCTGCCTTCGCGCTGGGCGTACTACTGCCGCAAGTGGGCGGGCGAGCCATTACCGCAGGCGTGATT
>CAYQFO010000148.1:0-3605 GCA_964416815.1 uncultured Rhodobiaceae bacterium
GTGGTTTGGGCGATTCGCGAAGGGCGTCAGTGCGCCCGCGAAGTGGATTTGTTTTTGATGGGCGAAACCACGCTTCCCCGCTAAGGGCTCGTTAATTATTAGACGCTCAGCCGCAATAAATCATCCAGCACACGCTCAACATGGCGAATAGAATGGCACACATTCACTTGCGTGCAATAAGTGCCGAGGCGACGCATTTCGCTGTCGCCTGTGTTCCAAGTGCTTTGCGGCTCCGGATTGAGCCAAATCACACGCCGTGCGCGTTCGTGCATTTCTTTCAACACCAAATGGCCGGGGTCGCCGAAATTGGAACGCGCATCGCCCAACACCATTAGCGTGGTGCGCTTGTCGATTGTCTCCAGCACCGCTTCGGCGAGGTCGGTAAAAGATTGGCCGTAATCGGTAGAGCCGCCGCCATAATCGCGCAAGGCTTTTTCCATTACTTTTTCGACCTCGCCGTCATTTGCGTGGGTCGCTGCCGACATATAATGGCTTATCTCGCCGCAGCGATTAGAGAACACAAAGCTGCGCGTTTTTGGCATCACCTCATCAAGGCTGTAGAGAAACATCAGAAAAAACCGCGACACGGCCGCTACCGAGCCGGACACATCGCACATAACAATCAGCTTTGGGCGTTCAATTTTGGTGCGCTTCCATGCCAAATCAAACAACAGACCGTTATGGCTCTGATTGGCGCGGAGGGTGCGGCGCACATCCAACACGCCGCGCCGCGCTTTTTTGCGCCGCCGCGCATGGCGCGAGGCCAATTTTTTGGCCAGCTTGCGAATAAGCGCGCGCATGACTTTCATATCGCTTTTGTCAAGATGGGTAAGCCGCATCCGCGACAGGGCTTCCTCGCGCAACAACCGACCAGCATTTTTTGTCCGCATGGCAATCTGGCGGGCGACAAATTCATGCACATCATCAAATAAGCGGGCGCGTCCTTGCTCCAGATTTTGTTGGCGTTCGGTTGCTCTTTGGCTGATATTGGGGGCAGTGCGCAATTCCCGAATACGCTCATCCAGCTCGTCCAGTCCCATGTTTTCGACAATGCGTCGGGCGAATATGCCCTGCTGGGTGAACAGCCGCGCCTCGCTGAGACCTGCCGCATCGGCGGCTTGCGCCATGGCCGCTTGCAAGGCGGCTTGGTCATTATTTTCCAGCATATCGGCAAGGCCGCCACTTGTCGTTTTGTCTGCCCTCTCCTCATCTTCTTGTGCGTCTTCGATAGCAGCAGATGGCGCGCTGTCCGGCAGACGAAAATAAGTTTCAAAACAGTCGGCAAAAGCGCGCTTTTCGTTCTCGGTTTTGGCCAGACTATGCCCCAGCGCATGTTTCAGCAGATTGCGCTCGCCCAGTCCGATTTGGTCAATAATTTCGGCCGCGTCAATCGCCTCGGCCGGTGACACGCGCACATCGGCAGCGCGCAAAACCCGAATAAAATCAGCCAGCATCAGCTTGCGGCCACGCCCTGCGTCTGGCGCATCAGGCGCACCATATCGGCTTCAACATTATCAATATCAGATTTGAATTTGAGCAGCACATTGAGTGTCGTGCGGACAAAATCTTCGTCCAGCTTGTCGATATTGAGCAGCAGCAGCGTGTGCG
Organism: uncultured Rhodobiaceae bacterium; assembly: GCA_964416815.1. Lineage (GTDB taxonomy): Bacteria > Pseudomonadota > Alphaproteobacteria > RS24 > RS24 > JBPCVS01. Next base: position 1,609 of record CAYQFO010000148.1, read on the forward strand.
CCCAGTCTATGGTTTCGCTGACTGCGGGTGGCTTTTTCAAATCAAGTTCGCGCAACGCCTGCACAAAGGCGACCACTTGCGTCTGCAATACATCATCCAGCGCTGGCACACGGGCGCGCAAAATCGCCTTCTCGTGTTCGGCATTGGGGAAGGGAATATAAAGATGCAAACACCGCCGTTTCAGCGCATCGCCAATCTCGCGCGTATTGTTGGAGGTCAAAAAGACAAGCGGTGTTTTTTTGGCTTTTATTGTGCCAAGCTCGGGGACAGAGATTTGATAATCCGACAATATCTCCAGCAGAAACGCTTCAAATTCATCGTCCGACTTGTCAATCTCGTCAATCAACAACACCACGCCGTCATCTGATTGCAAAGCTTGCAAAAGCGGGCGGGTGAGCAAAAACTGCTCGGAAAAAAACACATCTTCAAAATCATGCAGGCGCTTCATGGACTGATCCAGCGTTGACGCGCCATCCATCAAATCACCCAGCTTTTCTTTCAGCACTTGGGTATATAATAATTGCTTGCCATATTGCCATTCATAGAGTGCCTTGCTTTCATCAAGGCCTTCATAACATTGCAGGCGGATTATCGGCAGATTGAGATATTCAGCCGTGGCTTTGGCCAATTCGGTTTTGCCGACGCCGGGCGGGCCTTCCACCAAGAGTGGTTTTTCCAGATTTTGGGCAAGATAAAGCGCGGTTGCGATTTGTTCATCGCCGACATAGCCGAGTTTTTCATATCCGGTTTGAATATCATCTATGATTGTGCGCACTGTTTGCTTTGGTTTGTTTGTTTTGCCCATACACGACAATAGCATAGAGTGCCGCGATGGCGATAGCGTAGCGGCTTTTAACGCGCAGCACTTTTCAATGCGGTCAGCAGACCCGGCGTGGCATAACCGTCGGCGACAAACCCTCTATTACGTTGAAACTGAAACACGGCAGCGCGCGTCAGGCGCCCCAGAACACCGTCAATGCCACCTGTGCCATAACCGGCATTTTGCAGACGCATTTGCAGGATTCTGATTTCGTCGGTGCGCAAAGGCCGGTCGCTCAACGGCCAGTCGCGCCAAAACCGTCGGCGCGGTTGGGTAAATTTATCGGCCAAATGCGCCACGGCCAACGCATAGGCCGGAGCCGTATTATAGCGCAAAAGTGAGGCAAAATTACGGGTCAGCAAAAACAGCGGCCCACGCATACCGGCTGGCGCATAAAACGCCAATTCCCCCAATTCGCCATAATTTTTACCGGACACGGTCTTAACACCACGCTTTTGCCAATAGGCCGGACTTTTGTATTTTTTCAATCCACCGACGGAAAATTTGAATTTTCTACCAACCTTGACTTCAACCCCCCATGTGAGGCCACGTCGCCATTTCATGCGTTTCAGATAATAAGCGGTTGACGCCAAGGCATCGCGTGGCTCGGTCCATATATTGCGGATATTGTCGCCAGTGCCGTCAGCCGAATAGCCGAGATAGGTGGTGGGAATGAATTGTGTATGCCCCATGGCACCGGCCCAACTGCCCTTAAAATCGGCTAATTTGACATGACCGGACTGCAAAATTTCCAATGCCGCGAGTAATTGTTGGCGTCCGAAATCGGCGCGCTTGCCATCATAGCCCAGCGTGGCCAATGCCTGTAGCACGGGAAAGCTGCCCTTATTTTCGCCATAGCTTGTTTCCACCCCCCAAATGGCGACAATAATTTCGCGCGGCACCCCATATTTTTTTTCCAATCCGTCCAGAAAGGTGGCGTAATTTTTTAGCTCCAAGCGGCCTTGATACAGCCGTTGCTCGGTTATCACATGGTCAAGATAAGCCCAGATGGGTTTGACATATTCCGGCTGACGGGCGGCCAGCCTTGCCACGTCAGGGTCGGGGGACAGGCCATTCAAGGCTCTTCGATATTTTCCAGAAATGCCTTTTTTACGTGCTTCAATCTGCACGTTTTTTACCCATATTTTGAATTTGCCATTACCAGCGTGTGCCACAC
>CAYQFO010000149.1:0-3602 GCA_964416815.1 uncultured Rhodobiaceae bacterium
GAAGGGGCCTATCGAACCATCGGCGAAGTTTCCGAAACCTTACAAGTGCCACCACCACCGCACCGGCACCGTCACCGAACAAAACAGCCGTTGAGCGGTCATTCCAATCCAGCAGGCGTGTCATGGTTTCGGCACCGATAAACAATATGCGCTGTGCCTGACCTGTCTCCAGCATGGCGGTGGCGACACTCAATCCGTAAACGAAACCACTGCACACAGCCTGCACATCAAAGGCGGCCCCATGACCCATGTTAAGTTTTTTTTGCACCAGAGCCGCCGTGGCCGGAAAGGTCAAATCGGGCGTTGTGGTCGCGACGATAATCAAATCAATGTCGTCAATCTCCACACCGGCATTGGCCAATGCCGCGCGTCCCGCACAAGTGGCCAAATCCGACGTAGTTTCACCCTCACCTGCCTGATGTCGGCTATGGATGCCTGAGCGCGAAACAATCCACTCATCGCTGGTATCCATGATTTGAGCCAAATCACGATTGCTAACTTGCTTTTCCGGTAAATAATGTCCAATCCCGATGATTCTGGCGCGGCGCATATGGGGCATATTAAGTCTGCTTCCTTCAGTCAATATCTTCAGCTCATATTTCGTTAAGTAATTTTTGCATACGCGCAATATCACTTGCAATGATTTTGGATATATCGGCTTCTGCCACTTCAATCGCTACTTGGGTTGCGGTTCCAAAACCGGCACAATCAACACCTCCGTGACTTTTTACAACAATCCCATTCAAGCCCAAAAACATTCCCCCATTTACGGTATTCGGGTCCATGCGTTGGCGTAAAGCCGCAAGCGCACCGGCGGCAAAAACATAACCAATGCGCGACATCAGCGAACTGCCAAACGCTTGTCGCATATAAGTGCTCATCTGACGCGCCGTACCTTCTCCCGTTTTCAAAGCAATATTTCCGGTAAAGCCGTCCGTCACGACCACATCGGCATCACCGCGGCCAATACCGTCGCCTTCCACAAATCCAATAAAATTGAGCGGTGAACGTTCCAACAATTCAGCCGCATCGCGCACGGCATCCGTGCCTTTGACTTCCTCCACGCCGATATTCAACAGCCCGACACGCGGATTTTGCAAGCCAAATATCGTGCGCGCATAAGCCGCCCCCATAGCGGCAAATTGCACATATTGCGCGACCGTGCCGCCAATATTCGCACCCACATCCAACACCACGCACTCACCAATTAACGTTGGCCAGATACCGGCAATCGCAGGTCGCTCAATACCCTCATGCGTGCGCAAAATAATTTTTGACATTGCCATAAGCGCACCAGTATTACCGGCCGATAAACACGCATGCGCCCGCCCGTCTTTAACAGCCTGAATGGCCTGCCACATGCTGGACACTTTACGCCCCTGACGCAACGCCACACTCGGCTTATCATTCATCGAAACAGCCACATCGCAATGGACAACCTCCACGGCATCGCGCAGATGAGCGTATTTGCCCAAGCACTCTTCAATTTCCTCCTGCCGACCAAATAGAAGGAACCGCGCCTTCGGATGCAAAATCAGGGTCTCAGCAAGTGCCGGAACGGTAACCGCCGGCCCCTCATCGCCACCCATCGCATCAATCGCAACCACCGCTTGAACCATACCACGCCTCACAATTTTATATCGCTGGTGACAATGAGCCTATTTGAAATCTTTATCAAGCATCATACCGGCATAAAAAATCACCCATCACCGCGATAAGGCGGTAGCGGAAATATGCTGCCAGCTTCAATCGCGCTCAAGGCGCATTCGTGTAAATAGGTTTCCAGCCGAAAAACGTATACCGTTAAACGCTCAAGTGCCAGCTCCTGAGCTGCCGCCCCATCGGGAAATAGATTGCGCGCCAATACCGCACGCATAGCGCGGCGGGTTTCCGGCGTATCATCGGCAGGCATCAATTTGCCAAGCACATTATCATAGGCCTGCGCCCGGCCATAAAAAGCCTGTGTCATTTTGCGAATTTTCTTGCCGACACTCAAATCACCAACACCAGCTTCGCGCATGGCTTGGTCCATATCACGAAAGAACAAGTCAAACAGCGCCTGTCCAAAATCAGTACGCGCCGTACCTGCGGTGCGCAAACGGCGTAAAACAAAATGCACATGCAAAGCCAGCACATCAAAGCGACCATCAAAACTGTCGGGGGCGCCCGTTTCACCAAACAAAAACGGTTGGCGCGACTGCTTCATAATCGCCGCATAGGCCGGTCGCGCATTAACCCGATTGCGCCCGAAAGACAAAAATTCAAGCAAACTCATATTTGGCACAGCTCCGAAAAAATAACTTTCTTGTTGCAAGGCATCAAACCATTGGCTACCCAAAGCCCATTGATATGCAAACAATGTTCAAGGTCGGTTTAACAAATATGCACCACAAACATCAAACAAAACCCATAGCACCAAGCAAGGCAACCACCTTTCTGACGGGTCTCGTCATCAGCGCACAAATATTTTCCTGTGCGCCGATAATCAATATACGCGGCTATGTTTTTAGCGACGCCAAACTGGCAAAACTCGAAAAAGGCGTGACCACATATGACACGCTGGTAAAAGAATTTGGATCACCAACCTCCACATCCGTGCTCGGTCAAAATGCAGTCTACTATATTTACAGCCATATCATCACCGAGAGCTATAGTGCGCCCTATGAAGAAGACCGGAAAGTGCTGGCCGTCTATTTCGATAAGACCAAGAAAGTGCGCGACTATGCTTTATATGGTTTGCAAGACGGTATCATTGTTCCCATTGTGCAACGAAGCACCGAAGCGCAAGGTAAAGAATTTTCAGCCATTCAACAGATTTTCGGCAATATCGGTCGCTTTGAAGGCGGCGACTAATAACCGTCCCTCAACAGCCAAAGCCCCGTGTTTGGGCCTACTTAGTGAGCCAAAACAGCCAGCAGTAACAGCGCGACAATATTGGTGATTTTAATCATCGGGTTGATGGCCGGGCCGGCCGTATCTTTATACGGGTCACCGACCGTATCACCAGTAATCGCTGCCTGATGGGCTTGCGAGCCTTTACCACCATGATTGCCGTCTTCAATGTATTTCTTGGCGTTATCCCAAGCACCACCGCCTGCCGTCATTGATAAAGCCACAAACAGACCTGTGACGATAACCCCTAGCAGCATCGCTCCCAGTGCCGAGAAAGCTGCCGAACGACCGGCGATTTGCTCAATGATGAGATACAGAACAATCGGCGACAACACCGGCAACATTGACGGCACCACCATTTCCTTGATGGCAGCGCGGGTCAGCAAGTCAACGGCAGCCGAATAATCAGGCTTCTCCTTGCCTTGCATAATGCCCGGTTTTTCTTTGAACTGACGGCGCACTTCCTCAACAATCGCGCCGCCGGCACGACCGACCGCCATCATACCCATCGCACCGAATAGATAAGGCAAGAGACCGCCAATAAACAAGCCTGCCACCACATAAGGGTTGGATAATGAGAAGTCCGGCGTGACACCGGCAAAATACGGATATTCACCGGCATTATTGGTAAAGAATTGCAAGTCTTGCGTATACGCGGCAAACAATACCAGCGCCCCCAGTCCGGCAGAGCCGATGGCATAGCCTTTGGT
>CAYQFO010000150.1:0-3552 GCA_964416815.1 uncultured Rhodobiaceae bacterium
GGTCATTATCTGGCGCGCGTGTTGAAAAACAAAAAATCTCCGCCGAAAAGCCCTCGCCGCCGAAAAACGCGTGCGTCGCGCGCCCAATAGCCGTGCTTAATTATCGTTCGTTTTGCTGTTTGCCGACAGAATCTTCAAGGCTTTCCAAGGAAACAAACCCATCGGCTTGCCGTTTCAGCTCATTCGAGCATGTTTGCTCAACCGCAATAACCGTTACACGTTTGCCACGCTGCTGCAATCGGGCGATCGTATAACAAAAATCGCCATCGCCCGAAAAAAGAACAAGGTGGTCCAGATGCGCACTAAAATCCATCATGTCGGTTATTATCTCGCCATCCATATTGCCTTTACTGCGTTGGCCATCGCTATGTTCGCGTTGTTCTTTTGAAATAACCCTATAGCCGAGATGTTCAAGTCGCCAATGCCAGTTGAGAATTTTTTTATGATGCTCCTCATCACTAATCGGCGGCAGGGTTTCATAACGATAAGGGCGCACCAAAATACTGCCACCGCTTTCATTACGAAAAAAATTGATGAGCTTTTCATCGTCAAGAAAAAAATTTGTCTGACGCAAAGACATGCTGATATTGCTGCCGTCGATAAAAACGCCAAAACGTTCACCGGACACAAAGGTTGATTTTACAGTCATAATTTAATTTTCCTTTTATCATTATTGAGTGGGCAAGTTAATAAAATGTTAAAACCGCACCTCATTTACTATCAGCCAAATGAAACACGCCGCACCACTTTAATCAATGAGGCATTTTTTCAGATAATCGCGCGTCCTTTCATTAAGCTTGACTGAGGCGACTGTTGCGCTCCTGCGGCCACAAATAGAGCAGTTACAACGGCGTAGCCGTCCTAGCCCATTTGGCATATTTAACTCAAGCTCGACTGCGCCACAGTGGCAGGTTGATTTCATTTTAGTCATGCGTTTCTCCCACCAAAATACAAAAAAGAGCAAAAAAGAAAAGGGCCGCCCCTAGGCGACCCTCATCAGTCTTAAAGCCTTAACGATTTAATAAATGTTCTGCGCCGCAACCATGGCAAACAACATCGGAATGGAAAGCATGGTATTGAACCGCGAAAATAGCATGGCCGTGCGCGCCGAAGCCGCTTTGGTGTCGGCGTCGGCTTCAATAATGCCCAGTGCTCTTTTCTGCTTCGGCCAGATAACAAACCAGACATTGAACCACATGATAATACCCAACCACATGCCAATCCCGATGCTGATATTTTTCGGCACGCTAAAATCGGTCATCGCGCCCAATGCCAACGCATCATGCACATAGCCGTTTATATAAGCCAGAATAAGCCCCGTAATTAACGTGGCCATGGCTGCCCAGCGAAACCAGAACAGTGCCGCCGGGGCAATCACTTTGCTGACCGCTGGTTTTTGCTCATCGGGGATATTCGGCATATTTGGAATTTGAACAAAGTTGAAATACCACAATAGGCCAATCCACATCACACCGCTCAGCACATGCAGCCAACGGAAAACAAAAGACCAGAAGGCCGTATCCATCACACCGCCTGCATTGAGATACATCAGTTCAAGCACCAGTGCCAAAATAAACCCGGCAATAATGGTATTACGCAGTGAGGTCAAAATGACGGCCATATTCGGTTCCTCTCTTTTCTAAGATATGTCCCACGATTTGGGTCGCGAATCTTTCATATCTTTATCTTACTCCGCATTTGCAAACACGCAAGTCAGTTCTATTGCCCCGACCAATCGCGCTTCAAATTCAGCAGCAAAAGCAAGGGCGAAGCAATAAAAATAGACGAATATGTGCCAATAACAACGCCCCAAATCATGGTAAAAGTAAAGCCACGTATCACCTCACCGCCCAAAATATAGAGTGCCAGCAGGGCCAGAAAAGTCGTCACCGAGGTCATCACCGTGCGCGACAAGGTTGCGTTAATCGCGATATCAAGCAATTCACCCAGCGGCATTTTTTTGTATTTGCGTAAGTTTTCACGCACCCGGTCATAAACCACCACAGTGTCATTCATCGAATAACCGACAATGGTCAAAATAGCGGCCAGAATCGAGAGGTTGAAATCCAACTGCAATATGGAAAAAAGCCCAATGGTCAGCACCACATCATGCACCAAAGCCAGCACCGCACCGACACTGAACTGCCATTCAAAGCGAAACCAAATATAAACCAACATACAAATAATCGCTGACAATACGGCGATAATACCAGCTTGAATAAGTTCACCGCTCACTTGCGGCCCCACAATCTCAACGCGCCGAAATTCAAATTCGCCCTCCAGTTCAGCGCGAACCCGCGCCACAGCGTTCAACTCACCGGCAGCATCTTTGGCGCCTTCAACAGCCGCCAAGCGTATCAAGACGTCATTGGGTGCCCCGAATTGTTGAATTTGTGCCTCACCAATATCCAATGCCGCTATCCGCGAGCGTAATGCGGCAATGTCAATCGGATCTTTGGCCGCAACTTCAACCATCGTGCCGCCACGAAAATCAATCCCGAAATTAAGGCCGTAAATACCGAATGCGACCAATGAACCGACAATCAGTGCCGCCGATGTCAGCATGGCAGGCCAACGATGGCGAACAAAGGTAAACTTTGTTTCGGCAGGTATCAGTTTCAATGTCCACATGGAAGCCACCTATATCGGTAATGATGCGCCACGCTCACGGTGCGCAATCCACAGTGACACAAACAGGCGGGTGACGGTGAAGGCCGTAAAGACCGAGGTGATAATCCCAATGGCCAAGGTCACGGCAAAACCACGCACCGGCCCTGACCCCAAACCAAACAAAATAAAAGCCGCCAATAATGTGGTGATATTGGCATCCAAAATCGTCCCAAGGGCGCGCGAATAACCGGAATCGGCGGCGATAATCGGGGCCTTGCCAGCCGCTATTTCTTCACGTATACGCTCAAAAATCAACACATTGGCATCAACGGCCATGCCGACGGTTAACACAATGCCGGCAATGCCCGGTAAAGTCAGCGTCGCTTGCAGAGCCGACAAGACACCCATTATCAGAAACAAATTGATAATCAGCGCGATATTGGCCAGCAGACCAAACAGATTATAGCACAGCATCATAAACCCAATAACCGCCAGAAACCCAACAATCAGAGCAATGCGACCGGCAGCAATACTGTCCGCTCCCAGCCCCGGCCCAACTGTGCGTTCCTCCAAAATTTTCATCGGGGCAGGCAAAGCACCGGCGCGCAATAAAATCGCCAAATTATCCGCCTCCTGCACCGAGAAACTGCCAGTAATACGCCCCGAACCGCCAAGAATCGCCGACTGAATAACCGGTGCTGAAATCACCTTATTGTCCAGCACAATGGCAAAAGGCCGTCCGACATTGGCTTTGGTCACTTGACCGAATTTACGCGCCCCTACCGAATCAAACCGGAAATTGACTTCCGGCGTATTGGTCTGCGGGTCGAAACCGATACTGGCATCTTCCAACCGCTCACCACTGACGATGGCACGACGACGCACCAGATAAGGAATCACAGGCTCGCTTTCCGTATACAACAGAACCGCACCGGCCGGTGG
>CAYQFO010000151.1:0-3506 GCA_964416815.1 uncultured Rhodobiaceae bacterium
TGACGACATCAACGCATGCCCATGCGGCTCTATTTGGGGTGTATGGTATGCTGGGCATTGGTTTGTTATTGTTTTGTATGCGCGGGCTGGTCGGCAAAGGGGCGGCATGGAAAGACACAAGCCTGCGCTGGATTTTCTGGCTGTTCAATGGCGGTTTGGCGTTGATGGTGTTTGGCTCGCTCCTGCCACAAGGCTTGCTGCAGGCTTATCAATCCTTCAGCAAAGGCTATTGGTATGCCCGCAATGAGGCGTTCATGCATTCCGAATGGATGGAACGGCTGGTCTGGTTGCGTGTGCCGGGCGATATTGTGTTTACCTTTGGTGTTTTGCTGCTCATCTGGTTTTTGATAAAGCTGTATTTTGCCCGCCGTGGAACGCCTGATACAGCATAACGAGGCGGACACTCTGTCGAAAATTTACGCGCAAACGGCTTCTTCAACAGCCCGCTTCACCTGCGTTATCACATGGGCCTGCTCGACGTCGCTCATGCCGACATAAAAAGGCAATGCCAGCATGGTTTGCGAGGCGGCCAGCGCATGGGGAATGTCATTTGCGATGGTTTGATATTTTTTCTGTAAGGCGGGTTGGTGCGGCAGTGGCAAGGGATAATAAATTGCGGTTGGAATTTTATCTTGCGCATTGGCAAGGGCGGCGGCGATTTGCGCCCGATGTGGAACACGAATAATATATTGCGCGTAGACTGGTTGATTTTCCGCATGAATTGACAGCGGCACAATATGCGGGATGTCGGCAAACGCCGCATTATAAATTTTGGCCAGCCGACGACGTTCATCCATGGTTTCATCAAAGATGGCCAGCTTACATAGTAAAACGGCGGCTTGAACGCTGTCGAGCCGGGAGTTAAAGCCAATGTGGATGTGAACATGCGGCTTATCGGTTTGGCCGTGATTGGCGCTGTAGCGCATTTTATCGGCCAGCTCTGCGTCATCGGTAAAGCACGCCCCGCCATCGCCATAACTGCCAAGCGGCTTGGTGGGGAAAAAACTGGTGCATCCAATCGTACTCAGCGACAGAGATTTTTTATCGTGGTGGGTGGCGCCGAAACTTTGGGCGCCGTCTTCAATGACAGGCAAATTATATTTTTCAGCAATGGCGTTGATTTTTTTGAAATTTGCCGGTTCACCGAATAAGCTAACCGGCATAATAGCCTTTGTTTTGTCGGAAATTTTCGCTTCAATCAAATCCGGATCAAGATTGTGCCCCCCCGCTTCAATATCAACAAAAACCGCACGACACTGCAAAAACTCAATTATTTCCGCCGTTGCATAATAGCTGTATGCCGAGGTGATAATTTCATCATTGGGCTGTATGTCCAGTGCCAACAGTGCCATCATCAAGGCATCCGTGCCGCTATTGCAGGCCACAACATGAGCTACGCCAACATAATCGGCGAGGGCTTGCTCGACTTTGCGCACTTCCGGCCCATTAATGAATTTGCCATGTTGCAAAATCGCATCAAGGCGTTGGTTTAACTCATCGGAGATTTGGGCGTGGGGTATGCGGTGGCTAAAAAATTCCATGTTGTGACCTTTTCAAAATGAGGGGCTTTCAGCTATTTGAGTTATACATTGCAACCGACACTTTTTCACCATTGTGTTGCACTGACAGGCGCAGAGCATCCATTAATTGCATAACACGAACACCTGTTTCGCCAGTCGAAACAAGAAGGCTACGCTCATCCAGCGCTTGGCGCAAATTATTTACCATCTCGGCCAATGGCAAGACTTTTCCTGCTTTGATTTCGTGCTTTTTCTTATCCGTCACGCTGATTGTCTGCTGATTTTGTCGGTCGCGCATTTCATCCCAGACAAGGAGCGTGCGATTGTCATTGTCAGATGAAACGAGTTCGATTTCGGTGCGCCGCGTTTGCTGCGCGGCGTCAAGCGCGGCATCAAAAATAATCTCAATGGTTGAGGCAAGACCACTTTCGGTTGTGATGTGCGCCGTCACCTCACGGTGCAAATCCCCGGCTTTGTGTTCGACGAAAATGACCTTGCTTTGGTAAAGGTCAAACATATCCATGAGGGCGAGCGTATGGGGCATCATTTCGTCAAAGCAATTTTTCTCCGTATTGCTCGGCATTTTTTGGATGCGGGTAAAATTTATCGTCTCGGCGTGACCGAATTTTTTGTCCTTCAGATATTTGAGAATTAACTGCGCCGCTTCCTCATACACCAAGGTGTTGTCAACGGCGAGCAGGCAATTTTTTGCCTTGGCCAGTTCAACCAGTTGACGCGCTTGGCGGGCATCATCACACATCGGCTTTTCAATCAATGTGTTTTTGTTTGCTTGCAGTGCGGCGCGCGCTAATTCAAAATGCGTGTTGGGCGGTGTGGCAATCACCACCAAATCAATTTCCGGATTTTCGATTACCGCCTTTAGGTCGCCAGTAAATGCCGCCGCCCGATAGGGCAAGGCGTCAAGCGTGTCGGCATTTTGTTGGTCGCTGTCGCAAATGACGGCCAGTTCAAACCCTTCATGGGCATGAAAATTTTGCGCCAGAAACTTGCCCATTTTGCCATGGCCGATAAGTGCTGTCTGATATTTTTTCATCTCTCCACCGAGTGCGCTATCGCATAATTCTTCACAATCGGCAAGTAAGGCGTGCGCCTGTATCAGCTTTTGTGTCAGATATTGTGTGAATTGTTGAAAACTTTGCCGTTTGTCCCTTGACGAGGTTTGCCAAGTGTATATAACTCGCCATATTAAATGCTTTGGCGTGGGCGATGCTTCGTCCGCGTTGGCGTTTTACGCTGTTTGACATTGTGAAGAAGAGATTTGCCCGGTTTGCGGCACACGACGTTCATAGGTCGTGTGCCATAGGTCATGTGCCACAATAATTATGTGTTGACCGCAAGCATCCCCCCGGATGTGCTTATTCTTGAGAACTATTCATTGGAATATATGTCGGGTGAATCCGGAATAATAATCGATCTTTGTTCGTCGTTTGGCTTCTTTTTGAAGGCATCTGGCGAACAGCTGATCGCATACCACTTATTTTGTGCCTTTCGCCGCACGGGCGGTTGGCGCATGGTGGTAATGAGAACGATCAAGTGTCAAAAGGGCATTTGGTGGATGCCTTGGCATGCACAGGCGATGAAGGACGTAGTACGCTGCGATAAGCCATGGGGAGCCGCGAACAGGCTTTGAGCCATGGATTTCCGAATGGGGAAACCCGGCCGTAAGGTCATCTTACGCTGAATATATAGGCGTAAGAAGCAAACCCGGAGAACTGAAACATCTAAGTACCCGGAGGAAAGGACATCAACATTGTCTTCACGCCCTAGCAGGCGTGAAGCGAGACTCCGTTAGTAGCGGCGAGCGAACGCGGACTAGGCCAATGCCGTTTATTTTTTCAACTGGAACCTTCTGGAAAGTTGGGCGTGAAATGGGTGACAGCCCCGTACAGGTAAGAAAAATAAGCGGATTTGAGTAGGGCGGGACACGTGAAATCCTGTCTGAACATGGGGGGACCACCCTCCAAG
>CAYQFO010000152.1:0-3354 GCA_964416815.1 uncultured Rhodobiaceae bacterium
GGCTGTCGCGTGGCGTTGTCGTGGCAGATTTGACCGCTTTGCGAAGCGGGCAGGTGGGGCTGAGCGATTTCGGGTTGGAAAGCGGCTTTGCAACCGACACCCTCGTGGTTATCAGCGAGCAAGACATTCTGGGCGAGCGTTTGGGGCGTCGCATAAGGCGCAAACGCGCCGAAACTTTTCTTACCGAAGCTGGTAGCCTGACGATTGGCGACCATGTGGTGCATGTGGAGCATGGCATTGGTCGTTTTCAAGGCTTGCAGGCGATTGATGTGGGCGGCGCACCGCATGATTGCTTGAAACTTGTCTATTATGGGGACACGCGGTTGTATTTGCCGGTCGAGAATATCGAATTGCTGAGCCGGTTTGGCGGCGATGATATGAGTGTTCAACTCGATAAAATTGGCGGCGCAGCATGGCAAATGCGCAAAGCGCGCGTGAAAGAAAAACTCAAACTGAGTGCCGCCCGGCTTATCAAAATTGCCGCCCAACGCGCCATGCGCGATGGCGAAAAATTGGTGCTGGAACCGACGCTTTATGAAGCCTTTGCCTCGCGCTTTGCGTTTGAGGAAACCGAAGACCAATATGATGCGATTGACGCCGTATTGGCGGATATGGAAAGTGGTCGCCCAATGGATAGGTTGATTTGCGGCGATGTTGGTTTTGGCAAAACCGAGGTGGCCTTGCGCGCCGCTTTTGTTGCTGTGATGAGCGGTAAGCAAGTGGCGGTGATAGCCCCGACCACCTTATTGTCGCGCCAGCACCGGCATACATTTGAAGCCCGCTTTGCCGGTCTGCCGGTGATTATTCGTGAGTTGTCGCGCCTTGTTGCGGCCGCTGAGGCGCGCACAACACGTACCGAAATTGCTGCGGGCAAGGTTGATATTACCATTGGCACACACGCGCTTTTATCGAAAAAAATTGAATTTAATCGGCTTGGGTTGGTGATTATTGACGAAGAGCAACATTTTGGGGTGGTGCATAAGGAGCGCATGAAGGAATTACGCGCCCAAGTGCATGTTCTAACGCTGACAGCAACGCCGATTCCACGCACCTTGCAAATGGCCTTAACGGGGGTGCGTGATTTGTCATTGATTGCCACACCCCCGATTGACCGGTTGGCCGTGCGCACCTATGTGTCCCCGTTTGACAAGGTCGGCATACGCGAAGCCTTGCTGCGCGAAAAATACCGCACCGGTCAGAGTTTTATGATTGTCCCGCGCATTAAAGATTTGCCGGAAATGACCGAATTTCTGCGTGAGCATGTGCCGGAGGTAAGCTTTATTGAAGCCCATGGGCAAATGGCCGGCGGCGCACTCGAAGACAGCATGACCGCCTTTTATGACGGTAAATATGATGTCTTACTGTCGACCTCAATTATTGAAAGCGGGTTGGATATTCCGACCGCCAATACGATTGTCATTCATCATGCTGATCGCTTTGGGTTGGCGCAGCTTTATCAAATGCGCGGGCGGGTGGGGCGGTCGAAATTACGCGCCTATGCCTATTTAACTTATAGTGAAAACAAACCATTAACTGAATCTGCTGAGAAACGACTTAAGATTATGCTATCGCTGGACGGCCTGGGTGCCGGATTCACGCTGGCCAGCCATGACCTTGATTTACGCGGCGCCGGTAATTTAGTCGGTGAGGAGCAATCGGGGCATGTCAAAGAAGTCGGCTACGAACTCTATCAGGCCATGCTCGAAGAAGCCGTGGCCGAACAACAAGGCCAAGAGGCACAAGAAAGCTGGGCACCGCAAATCAATGCCGGTATTTCGGTGATGATACCGGAGGCTTATGTGCCGGATTTAGATTTACGCATGGGGCTTTATCGGCGGCTGGCGGGGCTTGAAAGCCGCGCCGATATAAACGATTTTCAAGCCGAATTGATTGACCGATTCGGGGCGCTCCCAGAGGAAGTGACGCATTTGCTGGCCGTGCTGACCATCAAACTGGATTGCCGTGCCGCCGGTATTGAGCGCATTGACGCCGGGGAGAAAGGGACGGCGGTGTTTTTCCGGAACAAAAACTTCGCCAATCCGGAAGCCCTGATTGCCCATATCAGTCAAAATGATACGCGGATAAAAATTCGCCCCGACCAGAGCCTTGTGTTTCGTATGAAAGCCGAGGACGCCAATGAACGTTTACGCGCGGCAAAACTGATTGCCGCTCAACTGGTCGAATTGGCCGCCGTTTCTGCTTCTTGAGCTTCAGCTGTTAGACGCTCTTGCGCACGGGTTAAAAATTTCAATAGATAAGCAGGCTCTTGTGCGCCAAGCAGCAAAATTTTGCCACCAGCCAGAAAACCCGGCACACCAGTCACACCTAAATCGCGGGCAGCGGCATCATCTGTGCGCGTGTCGGCAATATCGGTATCGCTGTCAAAAAGTCCGGCCAGCAATTTTGTGTCCATATGATGCGCAGCCGCAATGTCGAGCAAAACGGCAGGCTCACCAATGTCTCTGCCTTGCTCAAAATGACCCCTGAACAGACTTTCGACCACTTGATGCTGCACGCCAGTGCTGCCAGCCCAACGTATCAGCCGATGCGCGTCCAACGTGTTTGGTGTGCCAGTCATTTTCTCAAAAGCAAAATCAATGCCAGTGTCCTTGGCGGCGGCCAGAATTTTTTGAATGATTTGCTTGTTGCGGTCATGAGCTTTCGGTCGTGCTTTCGGATAAAGCTGAAAAGGACGCCATATCAAATTGATACGAAAATCTTTTATCTGCACCAAAGCGCGGTCAAGATTGCGCTTGCCGATATAACACCATGGGCAAATCAAATCGGAAATCACATCCAGTTGCAAAAGCGGAAGGGCGATTTTATCATCCATATTTTCTCCTCGCGTGAGTGTGGCAAATTCGACAGAACTCTGTCAAAGTCGTTTTTTGAAAAAGGGGACAGCGATGCCTGAATTGGCCGTCGGCACAACAACTGAGTTAACCGGCCACACGGCACTGGTGACCGGCGCAAGCTCTGGTCTGGGAGAGCGGTTTGCCCGCGTATTGGCAGCAGCCGGTGCAAAACTCGTCATTGCGGCGCGACGACACGACAGACTTCAGGCATTGGCCGATGAATTGACGGCAGAGGGCGCAGATGTGGTGTGCCGCCCGCTTGATGTGATGGCACTGGAGACGCTGCCAAGTTTTTTTGACGAATTGGCCGCCGCCGACAGCTTGCCGGATATTTTGGTCAATAATGCCGGTATGAATATCGCCAAACCGGCCTTGGATATGCAGCCTGACGATGTGAACCGGATTGTTACGACCAATATGACGGCACCGTTTTTTATCGCCACGGCATTTGCGCGTCATCATATTGGTGCGGGTCGGGCGGCGCGTATTATCAATATCG
>CAYQFO010000153.1:0-3343 GCA_964416815.1 uncultured Rhodobiaceae bacterium
TCACTGAGCAATCTGTCGGGTTTTCCATTTGTTGCCGAAGCCATGCAAAACAAGGCGCTGCAATTGCACGGCGCATGGTTCGATATCGCCACCGGCATACTCTATGCGCTGGAGAGCGAAAGCGGCGCATTCAAGCCCCTGTAAAAAACAACTGTAAAAAACGAAAGGCCGCTCGAAAGCGGCCTTTCCTTGTTACTTATGGATTGGTGCGGAGACTAGAACTTATGACGCACACCGACTTTGATAATCCGGCCAAACGGATTGTGGGTGTAGGGGTCATAGTTCAGGTCAAGCCGCGCGTAAGGCGGGTCTTCGTCCGTGACATTATAACCCGATATCCACAGGGCTGACTCTTCGGCAACCACATAATTATAGTGGAGGTCATAGGTTATATGTTCCTCAACTTCGCGGGTACCACCGGCATCGTCATAAGCACCGGTCTGATTTGCAACCAGATTTACCGTATGGATTTGGGTTTCATATTTGATGCCCAGCTTGCCTTTATCCGAAACAATCGGCCGCAGATAATCAACCGTATCATTCAACTTGTTAAGGGCATCAATTTCGGCATTCAACACCGATGCTGCAACCTCAAAAGAATTGATACGTGTCATCTGCAGGTTGAAGCCCAACTGACCCGTGCCGAGATCAAAACCGTAATTGATGGCCAGGTCAATACCGTCCGTATCAATATCCGGCCCGTTAACCATATTAACGCGGATACGTTGAATTGCGCTGGCTTTACTGCCGCTACCCAGCGTGAAACGGCTGGCATAAGGCGAGGCGGAGTTTAGAGTAGCATCCTTATCCGTCCCATTAAAGGCGAGTCGAATGAGGTCGCCAAAGCTTTCCCGAATAATTGGGTCTTGGAAAGCCAATGACCAGTAGTCAACCGAGAAATTGAAATTATCACTTTCGCCGATGAGGCCATCAACGTCATAGAGAATACCGAAATTCAACGTATCAGCCTTTTCTGGGTCAAGGTCGGGATTGCCGGATGTATCAACCGCCTTAAAGCTGCCGGTTGGTGTAACATATGAAAGCGAGGTGATGCGTCCGCCCAACTGGTTCAACGTTGGGCCACGGAAAGTGGTCGAAGCCGAGCCACGAAGCGTCAAGCCGTCCGATGCTTGCCAGCGCACAGCCAGTTTCGGGTCAGTGGAGGCACCAACTTCGCCGCCATAATCCTCATGGCGGGCCGAGAGTTGGACTTCCAAATCGGCCGTGAGCGGAATTCGCAGTTCGCCGAAAACCGCACCGATAGTTTGGTTTTCATCAAATGGTGTAGCACCGGCCAGAAAAATGAAACGGCCTGAACCTTCATAATCGTCCGAAGTATCAGAGATGGTTCCGGCATCACATTTTACACTCAGATTACCACCGGAACGCTGTCGCCAGCGGGAGGACTCACCAGCGGATTGACACGGATTTACAAGCAAATTGGAACCGTCGAAAGGCGTTGATGTATATGCTTCCTCACGAGCTTGTAGGCCGGCCGCCCAACCGATATTACTGAATTCACCGGAAACAACGGCATCAAATACAGTCAATTCTGTCTCGGCTGCTGCGCCGACCCCCTCGGTCATCCAATCTCTCAGAGACAAAGGATTGGCCAAATCTGCCTTATAATCAGGATTACTGGCGATTTTAGCAGTTTTTGATTGCGGTACATCTATGGCATTTGAGAACGGGTTGTAAAACCTGCAACCATTCTTGCCCGGCGTGTTACCGGTGCAATCTGCTCCACCAAAACCGCGCAGAGCCTGTGCCCAATTTTCGGCAATCGTGTCCTGTGTCACACGTTCCGCTTCGGTCGTTGACCACAAAAGCGATGTCGTAAAGTCAATATCGTCGGTGAAAGCCCCTTCAAGACCGACGACAATACGTGTTGTCTCATATTCGCGCGACCCGACCTGTGGCGGACCGGAAACGCCGCGCGGACGACCGAAGAACAATAATGCGTCGCAACTGGTGTCGGTTCGACTGGTGACGCTACAATTTGCATCACCATACTGACCGAATAAGCTGGGATACTTCCGCGCTGCTTCTATAAGGCCCGGATGGTAGGACGGAACAAAGCGTCCGGTAATCGGCGAAGTATCAGTCAGTGTTTGCGGCGGGTAGGAGGGTGATGATTTCCATTCCGGCACTTCATTTTGGCCATAGAGCAGTTCGATATTCAGGCTCAAATCATCGCTGAATTCATGCGTTAATTCGGAGAAGAGGTTAATCCGCGTTTCTTCCTCAATCAGATTGTCGAAATACACATAATTATAGGTACAATGAGGACTCACCGCAGCCGCAGCCGAGGCATCGCCGACAAAGTCGGCACAACGCGGGTCAACGATACCAGCCCCCGTGATAGCTCCACTTGTTACAGGAAAAAAGGCACCCGGGTTGGGAATGCCAGTATATCCACGATAATTGCCCATAGATAAACGGGGTTCAATCGTCCAATCGCGTTCACGTGCGGGCAACTCGTTACGGACGTTATAGCCGCCAGCGACCGTCCAATGCGTGGCGCCGAAATCGTGACCCCAAATCACACCAAAATTTTGGTCGCCGTCACTGCCGTCAATGGCTTTATGCGATAGGGCAACTTCCAGCCCTTCAAAATCGGAACGGGTGATGAAATTAACCACGCCGGAAATGGCGTCCGACCCATAGGTCGCCGCCGCGCCGTCTTTCAGCAATTCAATGCGGTCCAGCGCAACGGCCGGAATCATATTGATGTCAACAAAAAGCTGTTGTTGTTCGGCAATAGCATAAGGCGAAAAAACATTGCGCCGCCCATTCAGCAAGACAAGGTTACGCCCAGCACCAAGACCGCGCAGATTGATATTCGCCGTGCCTTCCAGACCATTGGATTGGAACTGATTGGTTTCCCCATCAACGCCGGAACTCACGCCCAACGTCTTAATCAATTCAACAATAGACGGATTACCGACACTGAACAATTCTTCACTGTTCACCACATCAATCGGCACGGCTGCGTCTTCAGGTGATTGCTTAATGTAAGAACCGGTGACGATAACTTCGTTCACCCCTTCGTCTTGTGCTTGCACGGGCATGGCCAACGCAAATGCGAAGGCAAGCGGCACACCAGATAAGCGCAAATAATTTCTCAAAGACATCATATTCTCCCCTGTTCTCTCAATAGGCTTTTAGCGTAAAACTTTTTTAAATATTTTTGCAAGGCTTTATTTTGATTTTGGCGCCCGCATCAGTTAATAGGAGGCACGATGAGCGCAGGCAAAAACCATAAAATCACCGCGCCAATGCAGGCCGTTGTACATGAAGTATGCGTCGGTGTCGGCGACAGCGTCAGCAAAGGGCAGGAAGT
>CAYQFO010000154.1:0-3333 GCA_964416815.1 uncultured Rhodobiaceae bacterium
GGGTTATAGTTGGGGCGGTTTTGAAAGCCTGATTGTGCCAGCCGCCGACATCACCCGAACCGCAACCGCATTTGATGACAAACGTCTCATTTTGCGCATTCATATCGGGCTGGAACATGTCGATGATTTACGCACCGATTTGGCCACCGGTTTTGAACGCGCTGGTTTCGCGCTTACTTAATTAACCCCGGGGACAAAATTATTGGCGCGCTTTTCGGCCTCAGCCAATTGCTCCGGCGTCATATTGCTGGCCATTACGGCCAGTGCCTTATTGGCGAAAGGGGCAAAACCCAAATCCTTCGACAGGAGATAGAATTTGTAGGCCTCGATTTCATTTTGCGTGATGCCCTCGCCTGTTTCCAACATTGAAGCGATGTTGAACATAGCGGCAGGGATGCCAAGTTTTGCGGCGCGCAAATAGAGTTTGGCCGCCCGCTTACGGTTTTCTTTCACGCCGATGCCATTATCATAAAGGGAAGCCAAATCCGTCAGCGCCCGCGGGTCGCCCTTATCGGCCGCCTGATGCAGATATTTCAAGGCCAATTTCAAATCGCGCTTGACCACTTTGGCGTCGAAATATTCTTCGCTCAACCGATAGGCCGAACCGGCATCACCGGAAGCGGCCGCTTTTATCCAGTATTTAATGGCTTTTTGATAATGACCGCGTTGATAAATATCCAAGCCTTCACGCTCGCTATAGGCCACCGACAGTGACGGTAAAACCAAAAAAGCAAAGAACAGAGTTAAAAAACGAGTCATGGCATCCTCACTCAATCAGCCCTTTGGGTGCCCTTCGGCAACTCTTGGGCGATTATTTCATGTCAAAAGTTTGACTTTTTTATCCTGCTTTACCTATATCGTTTAATAATACGCAGTGCAATAAGAGGTATTATGAAACCGCCCCTTTATATCGGCATTATATGCAATCGTCTAATGGCAGATATTGGTCCGTTTCAAGCGGTGAACCATTTTTATTTGCGCGCCGTTACCAACTATATGCAGGCCATCCCCTTACTGATACCGACACCGACCGGCGATGATGTCGCCTTTGACGCAGACGCCGTGCTTAAAAAACTTGACGCTCTATTGCTGACCGGCAATCGCACCAATGTGCATCCATCCAATTATGGCATCAAAGCCGAACCCCATCATGAACCGTTTGACCGCCAACGCGATAGAGCCAGCCTCGCACTGGCCGCAAGCGCACTCAACAACGCCATACCAGTGCTTGGTATTTGTCGCGGCCATCAGGAACTCAACATTGCCTGTGGCGGGTCAATACAGAACGAGATTTATCGCAAGAAAGATATTCGAGAACACCAAATGGACGCCAAAGACAATGTCGACGACATGTTTGTTGACCGCCATGAAGTATGTTTCAGCAAAGACGGCTATCTGCATCAATTGATTGGCCGCCAAAAAACGCGAGTCAATTCACTGCATCGTCAAGCGATTGACCGGCTCGGCGACGGGCTGGTGGTTGAGGCGCTGGCCGATGACGGCATTATTGAAGCCGTGCGCCACACCGATCACCCTTATTGTATCGGTGTGCAGTGGCATCCTGAATACCAACCCGGTGAAAACCAAATTTCGGAAAAACTTTTTGCCGATTTTGCGGCTCACGCCCACATGTTGAAAAGGGAGATAAAAAAATAACCCTGCCATTGGTCATACAAGCCGGCCCCCGTGCGCTGGCGCATATTCAAAAAAACGGCCTTTCGCCAAATGATGTTGCAGCCATATTCGGCGCGGCGGGGGGCGCAAAATGGCTGTCTATTGTCGGTCTTGACCTTGCCGTCTTTACCCAATTTATGGCCGGTCGCACCAAACAAACACCGGTTGACCTTTATGGCACCTCAATCGGTGCCTATAAGCTGGCTGCCACCGCCCGTAAAAATGCCGCTGACGCACTGACGACGCTGGCGGAAAATTATTTGATACAAAGCTTTGCCGACGGGCTGGGGCTTGAGGTATTTGTCTCCAACGCAGCGAAAATACGCAACCAAGTTTTGGGGGGTGAGGAAGGGATTTCAGAAATTATCAATAATCCTCGCTACCATTTGCATATTGGTGCGTCGCGGTGTCACGGTTTTTTGAACAGCTCAAACCAGCACCTACAAACATTGAGTATGACAGCAGCCGGTCTCAAAGCCATATTTTCGGCGCGGCATTTGGTCGGGCACGCCGACCGCGTGGTCTTTTCTGATACGCGCAGCAAGCATGAATTTGAAGCCCGGGACGGTTTTCCGATTTTGCATAAAGCCTTGACCGCCGATAGTCTGCCAGATGCTATGAGTGCGTCCGCCGCGGTACCGGTTTATATGCGGGGCATACGTTTTGCCGATGATCCCGGCCATCTCTATCGTGACGGCGGCTTGATTGATTATCATCCGGTTCCCGGCGCATTCTGGCCGCAAAGCGATGGCCTTATTCTTTACCCGCATTTTTTCGAGTATTGCAAACTGCGTTGGTTTGACAAATTCTTGCCATCTTGGCGACGTGCGCCGACCCGACTGCTCGACAATGTCGTGCTGGTCTCACCCAGCCGCGCCTATGTCGCGTCACTGCCTGACGCACACCTTCCGACAAGCAGAGGATTCGTCAAATACCTCCACAACGAAGAAGTCCGCTTTGACAAATGGCGCACCATTGTCACGCGCAGTAACGAATTGGGAAGTCTATTTGTCGATGCCTACGAAAGCGGCGACATTGCCGCCCAAATTAAGCCCCTCTAAACAGCTCGACAATTTCTGCCGCTCGATGTGGCACTTGTCGCGCCCATTTGCTGTCTAACGCCTCTTGCGCCGCGCGTTCCCACTCACCCGCTTGAATGGCGGCGCGCATTTTGCGGAATCCGGACAGCCCACGCGGCCCCAGATTAAAAGCCATGGAAACCAATGCTTGCCGACGCCCAATCGTAAAGGCGTCAAAGTCGTCAAATAAATTGCGCCCCAAGGCTTCGGCAGCGCGCAAGTCATTCGACAATAACAAACCAGCTTCGACACGTGACACACCGCCACCACGACGCTCGTCTATCAAACGACCATAGCCAATCGTCCAAAAACCTTCCGTATCCTGATAAGCGTGGGCGCAAAACCCTTCATGCTTTTTGACAATATGCTCGTATGGGGAGGATTTATCCATGCCCCATTATCGCGCCTTTCATCAGCGCGGGGATAAATTTTCATTTTCCCAATTTCCAAAACCATAAAACTAGGGTATAGTGCTGCGTTCTATAGAAAAAGAAAGGAACAAATTATGGTTAATCTGATTGGAACTGTTGCTTCCAGTGCACTCCTTACCCTCGCCACGACTGGCGAACCCACTCCACTG
>CAYQFO010000155.1:0-3325 GCA_964416815.1 uncultured Rhodobiaceae bacterium
GGGCCGGGCGTCCGGCGGTAATGGAAGCGATTGTGCCGTTTGAGCGCGAAGTCTCGGTGCTGGTGGCGCGGGCAGGGTGGAGGTGTGAAGAATGTGGTTTTTGTGAACATTTTCAATCGGGGCATAATGCGCCATATCGCTTTTCCCCTCGTGCCGATTGCGCGCCACCAGCACCGAGACTTCGCGCTCAAACGGCACAATCGCTTCCATTATCGCCGGACGCCCGGCCAATTCATCGGCAATAGCGGCTATGTCGCTATCGGGCGTGACACGCCATTGGCCTTTGCCGTCATAGCCAAAGCGTCGGGTTTTCAAAATACCCACGCCGCCAAGTCGCGCCAGCGCGTCGGCAATGTCGTCGGGTTTATCAATCGGATGAAAGTCGGCGACCGCAACGCCCAAACCATTGATGAATTTTTTTTCGTCCAACCGGTCTTGCGAGATAGCCAACGCCCGCGCCGGAGGTTGCACCGGTAAAACGCGCTCTAATTGAGCCAGTCCGGCAGCAGGGATATTCTCAAATTCATAGGTGATGCAATCCACCGCCCCAGCAAATTGCGTCAGAAGCGTTGTGTCATCATAAGCTCCGATGGTGCTGGCCGTAGCAATTTGGGTGGCTGGTGCATCCTCGGCATCGGCATAAATATGGGTTTTGAAACCGAGTTCAGCAGCAGCCAATGCCAGCATTCGTCCAAGCTGGCCACCCCCTACAATACCGATAATTTGCCCGAGGTGCAGTGGCTCAGTCGTCACGCGGGGTTTCCTCAATTTGTTCGGTTTGGGCGGTGCGCCAAGCGGTCAGTTTTTCACTCAGTGCTTCGTCCGATAGGCCAAGAATCGAAACCGCCAACAGGGCCGCGTTTTTGGCACCGGCCTCGCCAATCGCCAAAGTGGCGACCGGTATGCCGGCCGGCATTTGAACAATCGACAACAGCGAGTCCTGTCCTGACAAGGCTTCCGATTTTATCGGCACACCGAGAACCGGCAGGACGGTCATGGCCGCCATCATGCCGGGCAGATGCGCCGCGCCACCAGCTCCGGCGATAATAACTTTAAGGCCACGCGCTTGCACATTCTTGGCATAATCATAAAGTCGGTCGGGTGTGCGATGCGCCGAGACAATGCGCGTCTCATAGGCGACACCAAATTCGTCCAAAAACAAGGCCGTCTGCTTCATGGTCGCCCAATCCGACTGGCTGCCCATAATAATGCCGATAAGCGGCTTATCCATTTTCATCTCCCGCCCGTTGGAAAGCGCGGAGTTAAGCCTATTTGCGCTTTCTTTTCAAGTAAGATTTGGCGGCACCAATAGGGCCGTTTGTGACTTAATTTTTGAACACGTCTTCGGGGCGCAAGTCACCTTTTTCCTGCGGCTCGTCGAAAGGCGTATCTGATGGTTCTTGTGGCTGTGTGGATGCCTCGTCCGTAATCGCCGTTGTTTCCTCAGCATCTTTCAGCATCGTATCGCTCACACCGGCGTCTTTTTCGGCTTTTTTGCGACGCCGCTCTTCGCGGCGGGCGGCCTTGGTCACCGCCTCATCAAGGTCAATTTGTGAACACAAACCAAGTGCCACCGGATCAACCGGCGTGATGTTGGCCATGTTCCAATGCGCCCGATCGCGCACACTCTGAATGGTCGGTTTGGTCGTGCCAATCAGACGACCAATTTCCGCATCTGTCACTTCGGGATGGTTGCGGAGCAACCAAGCAATCGCAAATGGCCGTTCCTGCCGTTTCGACAGAGGCGTATAACGCGCACCCGTGCTCGGTTTTGGCTCCGGAATATCGCGCTTGCGCTCGGCCAGTTGTAATTCAGCATTTGGGTCTTTGCGGCAGCGTTCAAGCTCGGCGCGTGTCAACTGACCATTGCTGATAGGATCCATACCCTTAATGCCTTGGGCAACATCGTCATTGGCAATGCCTTTGACTTCCAACGGATGCAGATTGCAAAACAGAGCAATCTGGTCAAAAGTCAATGCGGTATTGTCAATCAGCCAAACAGCTGTTGCTTTCGGCATTAAAAGTGCGCTCATATTTCTTTCCCCCATATCGCATTATTGTCAGACAAAACAAGAAGGTCGCCGACCCTATGTCGCGACAATAACAGATTGTCATGAAACATTATTTATATAAGCCATTCCCGCTTCGACTCCAAATAACTTTTACCGCTTTGGCTCGTTTGACGTAGCAATCGTGACGCCGATAATAGCCAGACCAACGCCAACAAACCACATGACAAGCCGTTTTTCTACATTGGCAATTTTCAGTTCAATGGCGGCAATTTTCAGTTCAATTTTGGCCAAATTCTCTTTGGTGGCAAGATTGGAATTAACAATATCTGCCTGCACTACACAATCGCCTCGGCCTGCTTTTCAGGCACACCACTTGATATGAGCCTTTTTTACACTGGCATGTGTATCAAATGTCATAGCTCTCTCTTCGGACATGGTATTATATTATGCCTTCTTGCCGATTTGGCAAGCTTTGTAGGCTTATTTGATAAAGCTGTCGAATTTCTTGTTAAAGCGGCTGAGACGACCACCACGGTCAACCAGTGTCTGCTGACCTTTGGTCCATGCCGGATGCGTGGTTGGGTCAATGTCGAGTGTCAAAGTCGCGCCTTCTTCACCATAGGTGGAGCGCGTCTGATAGCTTGCCCCATCATTCATCACGACCGTAATCATGTGGTAATCGGGGTGAATGTCCTTTTTCATCGCCGTCCTCATTTCATGCCTTCATTCGCCAGAATGCGCCTGTATAACCAAGATAATACCAAGGCGCAAGTCCAAACCACGGCGACCAAAACCGACACTGGCGAAACGAGGGGCAGCCTGCTATAAGGCCATAAGACGTGAAAATAGGATATAGGCAGGAAACATTTTGTCCAGAAATGATACCGCCGAGACGGTCAACCAAATTGAAGAAGCAGCACTGCGTCGCCCGAAGGCGAAGGGGGTGCGTCCCTTGCGGGCATTATGGCCTTTTGTCAAGTGCTATCCGGGGCATCTGCTGGCTTCTTTTATTGCCTTGATGGCGGCCACGTTGGCGACTTTGGTCGTGCCGATTGCCGTGCGCTATATGATTGACAATGGGTTTTCCAATAACAGCAATTCCATTGACGGTTATTTCGGGGCGATGTTGGTGGTGGCGATTGTTTTGGGGGTGGCTTCGGCGACAAGGTTTTATTTTGTCACCTGGATCGGCGAGCGCGTGACGGCCGATTTGCGCCGCGCCGTCTATGACCATATTACCAAACTCAGCCCAGCCTTTTTTGAAATCACCCGCACTGGCGAAGTGCTGTCACGGTTAAGCGCCGACACCACAT
>CAYQFO010000156.1:0-3300 GCA_964416815.1 uncultured Rhodobiaceae bacterium
ACACGGCACCAATGAGCGCATCGGTGTAAAAGTATTGAACCATACGGTGCGGTTTTACCACCGCCTGATGTCGCGCCTATAGGCCACTCAGTCGGGTGAGTGCCCGTCGGCCTTAACGAGATTTTGTACGAAGGTTTTTATTCGTCGGTCGTATCTGCATCGGGTGCGTCTGCATCTGCTTGTTCATCTAAAACAGTAATGCTTTCTGCGACCATGCGATTATTGCGACCTTCTGCGACTTCATATTGTACGCGTTGATTTTCCATCAGCTGCTTATAGCCTGCGGCCTGCACGGCGGTAATATGAACAAAGCAGTCATCCCCGCCACTATCCGGCGTAATAAAGCCGTATCCTTTGGCGGAATTGAACCACTTAACAGTACCTGTATCCATTTTAGTCTCCATTTATTAAAGCTATTCTTCGTCTCGTCCCAAGATTAGGACAAAATCTGTGCAACAAGATAGAGCAAAAAAGAGATAAAGCCAGAATTTTTTGAATTTCTTTCTTATTTTTATAGCCAAATGAATTTCGGACAGGAAAACGGCGCGATAGATGGGCGCATTTTACGGATAGTTTGCGGCTTATATTACGAAACTATGATAGCTGTAATAGGCTATTTGCAACAGGTGGGAGGATGTCGGCTGATGTATGATATTTTGCA
Organism: uncultured Rhodobiaceae bacterium; assembly: GCA_964416815.1. Taxonomy (GTDB): domain Bacteria; phylum Pseudomonadota; class Alphaproteobacteria; order RS24; family RS24; genus JBPCVS01. The sequence goes on from CAYQFO010000156.1 coordinate 662, forward strand.
AGGGCTACGCATTGTTGAATGTGCATCATTTATTGCCGCGCCCAGTGCCGGGCTTTATTTGTCGCAAATGGGGGCGGATGTCATTCGTATTGACCAGATTGGCGGTGGTCCGGATTTTCGTCGCTGGCCGGTCTCCGACAATAATGACAGTTTTTATTGGGAAGGTTTGAATAAGGGCAAAAAGTCGCTGGCGCTTAACATTGCGGCCCCAGAGGCGCGCGAGCTGATGCAGGCACTGGCCACCTTGCCCGGAGCAAATTGTGGCATTTTGCTGACCAATTATCCTGAAAAAGGTTTTCTGGCGCATGATGTGCTGGCTGAAAAGCGTGCCGACCAGATTAGCGTGCGCGTTATGGGGCGTGCCGATGGTGGCCCGGCCCTTGATTATACAATCAACAGCGCGGTTGGATTGCCGTTTATGACTGGGCCGGAAAGCCTCGGCGATGCGCCGGTCAATCATGTGCTGCCGGCTTGGGATTTACTGGCCGGTGCCTATGCTGCTTTTGCTGCGATGTGTGCGATTTATCATCGCCAAAATACCGGTGCGGGACAGGAAATGCGCGTTCCACTGGCCGATATTGCGATAAGCTCGGTGGCGCATTTGGGCATGCTGGCCGAAGTCTTGCAAAAGAAGGGCGATCGCCCACGCTATGGCAATGATGTCTATGGGGCTTATGGGCGTGATTTTGTCACCGCAGACGGCAAGCAGCTTATGATTATGGCACTGACGGCGCGGCAATGGCGTGCGCTGGTTTCGGTGCTGGGCATTGAGCGCGATATTGCTGATTTGGAAGCCGAGCTTCAAGTGGATTTTTCGCTCTCGGAAAGTGTGCGTTTTGAACACAGACAAGTTCTCCATGCGCTTGTTGGTGCTAAGGTCGCGAAGATGAATTTTGTACCACTCACGCAAGGGTTGGATGGTGAAGGCGGATGTTGGGGACCGTTCCAAAGGCTTTCTGAGGCGGCGCAAGATGCTGATTTGGTGACCGACAATCCGATATTTGAGATGATGCAAAATGTCAGCGGCGCGACTTATTCTATGCCCGGGGCTGCTGCGAGCATTCCCCAACAACAGCGCCGAAAGCCGCGCCCGGCACCGCTATTGGGGGCGCATAGCGAGGAAATTATTTTGGATATGCTTGGGTTGAGCAGCAGTGAATTTTCCCGTCTGGTTGATGACGGCATTGTAGGGGTTGGCGATGGACGGGGTGATTGAAAAAGCAGGTGCGGCACTTGCAGCCGCTTTTGCCTATCGTGATGCGGCCAAAGCAAAACTCGCGGCACAGATTTGCGCAAATGGGCGTCCTGACATGGTCTTGCTCGAGCGCCATCAACATGCGGCGCATGGGCTTGCGTGGTTGGAGACGACGGTTTTTGCGCTACAAGCCACGGCCGATTGGGCGGCGCGAAGCGGTCGGGATGAAGATGCGGTTTTGTCGGCGGTTTTATTTGGCGAATATTTGGCGCAGATGGTGGGCGGCATCGCGATGAGCCAAAGCGAATTTACCCGCCCCGGTGATTTGGGGCTGCAGCGTGACGCGCAAAAACTGGCCGCGCATGAGGCGGTTGCGTGGTTTTTGCAAAACGGTAATACGCCTGAGAGCCGACAGCATATTGTTGATGCGTTGTGCGCGGACACGTGGTTTGAGTCGGTTTTTGACGATGCCATGGTGGATGATATTCGTGAGCAATATCGTCGTTTCACGGACAAAAAAATTCTCCCCTTTGCGCATGGCTGGCATTTGAACAACACGCTTATCCCCGATGAGGTGATTGGCGAATTGTCGGCACTTGGCACGTTTGGCGTGTGCATTCCGGAAGAATTTGGCGGCTTGGGTCTTGACAAAGTGGTGATGTGCGCCATTACCGAAGAATTGAGCCGTGGCTGGATTGGTGCCGGGTCGCTGGGAACGCGCTCGGAAATTGCTGGTGATTTGATTTTGCAATCGGGTTCGCAAGAGCAAAAATCATACTGGCTGCCAAAAATTGCTTGCGGGGAAGTCTTGCCGACAGCGGTATTCACCGAGCCTGATATTGGCTCTGATCTTGGTCATTTGAAAACCCGTGCTGAGAAGAGCGGAAGCGGCTGGACAATCACTGGTGCGAAGACGTGGATTACCCATGCCGCGCGCACGGATTTGATGACATTATTGGCGCGTTCCGACAACAGCAAGCGTGACCATAACGGCCTATCCATGTTTTTGATTGAAAAGCCGCGCGGCACCGAGGCCAACCCATTTCCTATGGCTGGCATGACCGGTTCGGAAATTGCCGTGCTTGGTTATCGCGGTATGCGCGAATATGAGTTGAGTTTTGACGCTATGAATATTGGCGATGACGCTTTGCTGGGGGCGGCCGAGGGGCAGGGTTTCAGACAGCTCATGCGGACCTTTGAAAGTGCGCGTGTGCAGACGGCAGCGCGTGCTGTTGGGGTGGCGCGCCGTGCTTTGGAATTGGGTCTGAGTTATGCCACTGAGCGCAAGCAGTTCGGCAAGGCGATTGTTAATTTTCCGCGTGTTTCGGGCAAGTTGGCTTTGATGATGGCAGAGATTGTGGCGGCGCGTGAACTCACCTATTTTGCCGCGCGCGAAAAGGATAAGGGGCGGCGCGTCGATATTGAAGCGGGCATGGCGAAATTA
>CAYQFO010000157.1:0-447 GCA_964416815.1 uncultured Rhodobiaceae bacterium
GCTCATATCGGTAAAGCGCACCTTACTTTGTCGCTGGTCAATTTCGGCCGAGGCGGCTGTCAGCGTGTTGCCGTCAGCGTCAATGACGCGAACATTTCCACGCGCTTCGCCCAACCCCGTCCGCTCATTGATGGTGATGGTGTCAGCTTCAAGTGTGTCGTCTTGAGCACGGCTGACGCCGCCCCAAGCACAAAAAACAAGCGCGAGGGCAAAGACCCAAAGTGAATAATCTTTTGTAGCTGTCATGGTACCAAATTAAAGCGGTTTGTTTGATGGCAAAGCAAAAAGATTTGCGTAATATGCACTCTTGTAAGAATAAATTAAGGCAATTTGATAGCGACAAGCATGAGGAAAACAATCGGTGCCGGATAAAATTAAAATAGTCGTCGTTGGAGCCGGTTATGTCGGTATGTCGGTATCGGTCTTGCTGGCGCAGCACAATGAGGT
>CAYQFO010000157.1:457-3267 GCA_964416815.1 uncultured Rhodobiaceae bacterium
CAATGAGGTTGTGGCACTGGATATTGATGAAGTGCGCGTGGCACAAATTAACGCACGCCAATCCACCGTGGAGGAAATGGAAATCCAGCACTATCTGGACGAAAAGGAGTTGCACTTGTCAGCCACTCTGGACAAGGCGGAAGCCTATAAAGATGCCGCCTTTATTGTTGTCGCAACACCAACCGATTATGACCCGCAAACCAATTACTTTAATACCGCCTCGGTTGAAACCGTTATCAGCGATGTGTTGGCACATAATCAGACGGCAATGATTATCATAAAATCAACCGTACCGGTTGGGTTTACGGACTCGATGAAGCAGAAATTTGCAACCGACAGAATTGCTTTTTCGCCGGAGTTTTCGCGCGAAAGCCAAGCCTTATATGACAATCTGCATCCGTCGCGCATTATTATGGGCTGCGATTTGGAATCAGGGCAGGTTTTTACTGAATTGCTCAAGCAAGCAGCGGTGAAGAAAAATATCGAAACATTATTCATGCCCGCGACCGAAGCTGAGGCCGTCAAGCTGTTTGCCAATACCTATCTTGCCATGCGTGTTTCCTTCTTTAACGAGCTCGACAGCTATGCCATGCGCGGCGGATTGGATGCGGTGTCCATTATCAAGGGTGTGTGTCTTGATGAGCGGATCGCCCATCATTATAACAACCCGTCTTTCGGCTATGGCGGCTATTGCTTGCCGAAAGATACCAAACAATTGCTGGCAAATTATAAACACGTGCCGCAAAGCCTGATACAAGCGATTGTCACTTCCAATGCGACCCGCAAGGATGTGATTGCCGCCGCGATTATCGCCAAGCGGCCGAAAACAGTTGGTATTTATCGCCTCGCCATGAAAGTCGGTTCCGACAATTTTCGTTCCTCAGCCGTGCTGGGGGTGATGAAGCGGATTAAGGCCGAAAATATTGAGATGATGGTTTACGAGCCTCGTCTCGAAGAGGCGCAGTTTTTCAATTCGGAAGTTGTGCGTGATTTGGAAATGTTCAAAGCAAATTGTGATGTGATTATCACCAATCGTATGGCTGATGCGTTGGAAGACGTTGCCGATAAAGTGTTCACCAGAGATTTGTTCGGGAGTGATTAGGTGATGGGACATGAGTAAACGTATCAGCATAATTCTTTCAGGTGGTGTCGGCTCCCGATTGTGGCCAGTATCGCGGCGGATGTTGCCAAAGCCCTTTATGGAAGTGAAGGGCAAGCCGCTTTTGCAACATGCGTTGGAACGCGGCGCTGCGGTCAGCGATGAGATCCTGATTGTGACCAATCAAGAGCTTTATTTTCTGACTGAAAATCTGCTCAAGAAAATGCCGAATATGCCGCAACTTTCCTATTTGCTTGAGCCAAAAGGCCGCAATACCGCTGCGGCCATCGCTGTGGCCGTGCGTGCCGTTTGCCAAGCACATGGGGATGATGCCGTCTGTCTGGTGCTGGCGGCCGACCATTTGATTTTTGACGATGGGGCGTTTCAAAAGGCAGCCCAACAAGCGGCAGACGAGGCCGTCGTCGGAAATCTGGTGGTTTTCGGCATTCGCCCGACCACACCGGAGACCGGTTATGGCTATATTGAAGTGGCAAAAGCGGGCAAGGGCGTGTGCGCGGTGAAAAATTTTACCGAAAAGCCTGACCACGCCACGGCCGAGCAATATCTTGTTGCCGGACGCTATTACTGGAATAGCGGTATGTTCTGCTTTAGCGCCGGTGTCATGGCCGAAAACATGCTAGCGCATGCTCCCGATGTTTGGGACACATCAAAAACGGCTTTCGCCGATGCAACGACCAACCAAAATGTCACGCGCTTCGTTGAAGACAGCTTTATCGCCCAACCCGATATTTCGATTGATTATGCGGTCATGGAAAAGGCGTCTAAAATCGTCATGGTGCCTGCTGGTTTCGATTGGTCGGATGTCGGCTCATGGGACGCCGTGGCCAAGGCGCACAAAGCCGATGCCGCGGGAAACAGCATTACCGGTGTCGCGCCCGGCAAGCGACAAGCCATTGACACCAGCAATACGCATATTGAAAGTATCAGTCATACTGAAAAAGTGATTGCCACAATCGGTATCGACAATCTGGTGATTGTTGATACGCCCGATGCATTGCTGATTGCAGACCGTCGGCAAAGTCAGAAAATCAAGCAGGTGGTGGATGCCTTAAAGTCAAGTGCCGATGCTGAATTGACCGAATTACCTGCCACGGTTCATCGCCCTTGGGGCACTTATACGACGTTGAAACATGAAAACGGCTATCAGGTGAAGCGCATCACTGTGGCCCCGGGGCAAAAATTAAGCCTGCAATATCATCATAAGCGTGCCGAACATTGGGTGGTCACGCAAGGTCGGGCGTTGGTGCAAATCGGTGATGAAGAGTTTGAAAGCGGCCCGGGGGACTATCGCTATATCCCGCTTGGCGAGAAACACCGGCTGACCAATAGAGGGGATGATGAACTGGTGCTTATCGAAGTGCAATGCGGCGCGTATCTGGGCGAGGACGACATCGTCCGGCTGCTGGATGACTATGGAAGAAAATAGTCAAAATTCGGATTATTTGATGGCGCGCAAACCCGATGACGCAAGCACTCGTGACATCAAAAATGAATAAACAAAAAGCAAAGCAATAAATGCAATACCAGCGAAAAGCGAGTTAAGCGTCCAGAGGTAAACCCCAAACCAAAACAAGATGCAGGCCAAAGCAAGAATGATACAAAACGTCGCCCTTGGTGAGTATCCGTAACCCAAAATAATATGATTGACGGCATGGATGGTCTGACCAGCGGCGTGATACTAACCGCCTTC
>CAYQFO010000158.1:0-3256 GCA_964416815.1 uncultured Rhodobiaceae bacterium
GCTTCCATGAATTTGCGAATACTGTCTTGAAAGGCGCGACGCTCTTCGGTTCCATAGGGGTTCAGCATGGGGTGGCTCCTAAAAATGTGCTTTCAACAGGCAAATAATTTGCCCGCTTATGCTTTACAAGACAAGGGGTCTGTCGCTACCATTCGCCCCCAAATAGGGGGAAGCATATGCCGGATAATATACGCATTGGCGGGGCGAGTGGTTATTGGGGCGATGCGATGATGGCGACGCCGCAACTCCTTCAGGTCAAGGGGCTGGATTATCTGGTCTATGATTATCTGGCCGAGATTACCATGTCGATTATGGCGCGTGCGCGTAGCCGTAATGCCGATATGGGGTATGCGACGGATTTTATCTCCGGTGTTTTGACGCCGCATTTGAAAGATATTGCGGCCAAGGGTGTTAAGGTTTTATCCAATGCTGGCGGCGTGAACCCTGAGGCTTGCGGGGGTGCGGTGCGCGCTCTGATTGCTGAACAGCGGCTGGATTTGAAAGTGGCTGTTGTGACGGGCGATGATTTACTGCCGCGCGCCGAAGAGCTGACCGATTTTAAGGATATGTTTTCGGGTGTTGGTTTCCCCGATGCGGAAATGCTGGCCAGTGTGAATGCTTATTTGGGCGGCTTTCCGATTGCGGCGGCATTGGATGCGGGTGCCGATATTGTGATTACCGGTCGCAGCGTCGACAGCGCGGTGACGCTGGGCGCGTGTATTCATGCATTTGGTTGGATGCCTGATGATTTGGATGAGTTGGCCGGAGGGTCGCTGGCCGGTCATATTATTGAATGCGGCGTGCAGGCCACCGGTGGCAATTTCACCGACTGGCATTTGGTCAAGGCCTCAATCGCCGAGATTGGCTATCCGTTCGTTGATGTGCAGGCTGACGGCGCGTTCATCTGCTCGAAGCCTGAAGGCACGGGCGGCATTGTCAATGTCGGCACGGTGTCTGAGCAGATGCTATACGAAATCGGTGACCCGCAAGCCTATATGCTGCCCGATGTGGTGTGCGATTTTGCGCAAGCGACGATTGAGCAGACCGGTGACAATCAGGTGCGCGTGGCCAATGCCAAAGGCCATAAGCCGCCCGACACATATAAGGTGAGTGCCACTTATGTTGACGGCTTTCGCGTTGGCACAATGATGAGTTTTGTCGGGCTGGAGGCGGCTGCCAAGGCGCGTTATTTTGCCGAGGCCGCATTGACACGGGCGCGGGGTGTTTTGCGCCACCGCAATATGGCTGATTTCATCGAGACCTCGGTGGAAATTTTGGGTGATGATAGCCAATATGGTGCGGCCACAAGCGACCCGCAAGCACGCGAAGTGGTGCTAAAAATCGCCGCCAAACACCCTGATATGGCCGGTGCCGGAGCGTTGTTGAAAGAAATAAGCGGCTTGGGATTGGCGACGCCAGCAGGTCTGTCGGTTTTTGCCGGTTCACGCGCCAAGCCATCGCCTGTGGTGCGGCTGTTTTCTTTCGCCATTGATAAAAGCCAAGTGCCGGTGATGCTGGATGTGGAGGGTGTCACCACCGAATTATCACAGATTTCGGGGGAGGTTTTTCAGGCCGATAGCTTGGTGCGTCCGCAAGTGTCAAAGGCTGATATGTCGGGCAAAATGGTCGAAGTGCCGTTGGTTAAGCTGGCTTGGGGGCGGTCGGGAGATAAGGGCGACAAGGCTAATATCGGCGTCATTGCCCGCAAGGCCGATTATCTGCCCTATATTTGGGCGGCACTGGATGAGGCCGCCATCCGCCATCGCTTCGGGCATTTTATGGAAGCGGGCAGTCGCTTGGTGCGCTATTATCTGCCCGGCTGCCATGCCATGAATATCTTACTGGATGCGGCTTTGGGCGGAGGCGGTGTGGCTTCTATTCGCAATGACCCGCAGGGCAAAGCCTATGCACAGATATTGCTTGACCATCCGATTGGCGTCCCTGAAAAATTGGCGGAGAATTTGTAATGCCCGTCTTCCAAAGCCGCCTCAATATCAAGTCGGACGCCTATACGCAAAACCGCGACGACCAGCTCGGTAAAATTACGCATTTACGCGCCTTGGAAGCGCGTGCCGTGGCCGCCTCGGAAAAACGCCGCCCGCGCTTCGAGGAGCGCAACCAGTTAACGCCGCGCGACCGGTTGGCGCAATTACTTGACCCCGGTATGCCGTTTCTGACGCTCTATAATATGGCCAGCTATTGCGTTGACGACCCTGACCGCGAGACCTCTATTCCCGGTGGCTCGGTGATAGCAGGTATCGGTTATGTTAGTGGTGCGCGGGTGCTGGTGTGCGTCGATGATAGCGGCATCAATGCCGGTGCGGCAACCGAGATGGGTTTTAGAAAGGCGCTGGCGTGTGAGCGTTTGGCATTGGCCAACAAGCTGCCCTTTATTCATTTGGTTGAGAGCGCGGGCGCCAATCTCATGACCTATAAGGTGGAATTATGGGCGCATGGCGGCAGCGTGTTTTATAATTTGGCCAGACTGAGCGCGGCGGGTATTCCGACCATGACCGTATTGCACGGGCCTTCGACGGCGGGCGGGGCTTATATGCCCGGCATGTCGGATTATAATGTTGGCGTTAAACATAATGGCATGGCGGCACTGGGAGGCGCGGCCTTGGTGCAGGCGGCGACCGGAGAGGTGGCAGATGAACGCGAGCTTGGCGGCACCGAAATGCACGCAAGCACCACCGGCCTGATAGAATATCTGGCCGAAGACGATAGTGACGGCATAAGACAGATACGCGATGTGGTGGCCGGTTTGGGTTGGAATGAGCATTGTCCGCCTCTGCCACAACGCGATTTTGCCGAGCCACTTTACGCCGCGGAAGAAATTCTGGGACTGGTGCCGGTCGATTATAAAGTGCCGTATGATGGACGCGAATTGATTGCGCGTCTGGTGGACGGTTCTGAATTTACCGATTTCAAATCCCGTTTTGGCCCCAATCTGGTTTGTGTGCAGGCGCGGGTTTTCGGGTATCCGGTCGCGCTGGTTGCCAATAACGGTCCGATGGGTCCGGATGAAGCGGCCAAGGGTGCGCATTTCTTCCAGATTGTCGACCAAGCCAACACGCCGCTTATTTTCTTGAATAATATCACCGGCTATATGGTCGGCACACAATATGAGCAGCAGGGCATGATTAAGCATGGGTCGAAAATGATTCAGGCGGCGTCGAATATCCGTGTGCCGAAGCTGACTTTTTATGTCGGTGCGTCTTATGGGGCCGGCAATTACGGCATGGCGGGTCTGGGC
>CAYQFO010000159.1:0-3198 GCA_964416815.1 uncultured Rhodobiaceae bacterium
GCGCGGCGTATCGTCAAGCCGGGGCAGGTGTTTTCGCGCATTCACGTGGCTGATATTGCGGCGATTTTGCACGCTGCGATTTTACACACCCAAGCCGGGCGTGCCTATTCGCTCGTCGATGATGAACCCGCCCCGCCGCAAGATGTGGTGGCATATGCTGCCGCTTTGTTGGGGCTGGCGTCACCGCCGGAAATCGCTTTTGAAGCGGCCGATTTGTCGGATATGGCGCACAGTTTTTATGCTGAAAATAAACGCATCAAAAACCACCGTATTAAAAAAGAATTGGGCATAAAGCTCGCCTATCCGACCTATCGTGAAGGGTTGAGAGCGTTGTTTGAAGCCGGTGCCTTCTAAAGCACGTTTTCAATCAATCCGATAAGCCGCTCTATGTCGTGCGGCTCCGACAGGCGGTGGTCGCCGTTTTTGATAAAATGCAGTTCAATGTCTTTGCCAGTCAATCGTTCGGCCAATGCCAACGATAATTGCCACGGCACGGCATCATCGCGCTGGCCGTGCAATATCCGCACCGGTATGTCAAGCGCGATGGGGGCGGCAAGCATCAAATGCTTGCGCCCGTCTTCAATCAGCGCACGGGTTATCGGATAGCCTTCCGGGTCATCAATCAGCCCCTCCTTCATAAGTGTGGCGCGGGTTTTGTCGGAAAAACGCTGCCACATCAGCCGCTCGGTCATGTCAATGGCCGGTGCAATCAGCACCAAGGCGGCCACACGCTCAGGCCGGTCAAGCGCCGCCATCACCGACAGCCAGCCGCCAAAGCTGGAGCCGACCAGCACTTGCGGCGCATCTGTAAGCTCATCCAGCACATGGCAAATATCGCCGCGCCAATGGCTGATGCGACCATCGGTAAAATGACCGCTCGATTGGCCATGCCCGAAACAGTCAAATCGTATATAGGCTTGGCTTCGCGCCGCCGTCCATTCGGCCAAGGCCGTGGCTTTGGTGCCGGTCATGTCGGAACGAAATCCGCCGCAGAATATAATGCCAGGGGGGCGACCTGTTTGCTGCATATAGGCAATTTCTTGTGACCCTAATGATGTGTCGGGGCGGCGAAGGCGGCGAACAGACATGAAGGCTCTCCTCTAGGCAATTTGGGAAAATTATCTTACAAGAAAAACATGACAAAACCTATGCCGGAACGCATCAGACAGGAAATGAAAGGGCGCACCATCTTGCAGGTCATCCCGTCATTGGAAGGGGGTGGGGCGGAAACCACAACGCTGGAAATCACCGAAGCATTGGGTGTTGCTGGTGCCCGCGCTTTGATTGCCAGCCAAGGGGGTGGGCTGGAAGGGCGTCTCAAAACACTTGGCGGCGAAATGATTCATCTGCCGGTGGCGTCAAAAAATCCGTTTAATATGTGGCGCAATATCGGGCGACTGGCGGCGCTTATCCGGCGTGAGCGGGTGGATATTATCCATGCCCGCTCGCGCGCCCCCGCTTGGTCGTGCCTGTTTGCGGCGCGGGCGTGTCATATTCCTTATCTGGCGACCTATCACTCGAAAGTGCATGCCGGACCAAAACTCAAAGTCTTTTATAATTCGGTGATGACGCGCGGCGCGTTGACGATTGCCAATTCGCAATTTACGGCCGAGCGCATTCAGCAAATTCATCGGCTGACGCAGGCGCAACTCAGAGTGATACCGCGTGGCTGCGATATTGACGCATTGGCGCGCGAGCAATGGAGCCCATCCCAAATTGGTGCGCAACGCGCCGCTTGGGGGTTTGGTGGCAATGATTTTGTTATTATTTGTCCGGCACGGCTGACTGAATGGAAAGGCCAGCATGTGCTGTCGGCGGCACTGGGTCGCTTGAAAAGTGATGTCAAACCGGTTTTGGTATTGGCCGGAAGTGCGCAAGGTCGAGGGGCTTATGTGGCGCGATTGGAAAATCTTATCGCCGAATATGATTTACAAAAGCGTGTGCATTTTGCCGGTCATATAGACAATATGCCGCTTGCTTATGCGGCTGCCAATATGGCGGTTGTGCCGTCAATTGAAGCCGAACCGTTTGGCCGCACGCTGATTGAGGCAAGCGGTGCCGGTTTGCCAGTGGTCGCCAGCGATGATGGCGGCTTTCGTGAAACCGTTATCACCGGTGATGTGAAAGACGGGGCGAGCGGCTGGTTGGTGCCGCCGGGCGATGTTGTGCAGCTTGCAAATTGTCTGGATGAAGCTTTGGCGATGGCGCCGGAAGCTTTGTTTCAAATGGGGCGTAATGGCCGCGCCTATGTAGCGGCTCATTTCACCCGTGCGGCCATGTGCGCGGCCACATTGGCCGTTTATCAGGAATTGTCGGGGTAATGAGGCGGCGTCCGATTGTCGAATGGGGGGGCGTGTTATTGATTGGGCGCGGCCTGTCGCAGGTCGAATTGGCCGCCTATTCGCGCCAACTCTACGCGTCGAGCCGGTCTTTGAGCGTGCTGATTGATGCGGAGCAGCAAAAAATGACGTTTCAGGCCGATGAGGTCTGGGTTTTTGATGCGCTTGGGTTGCGGGGCTTTCTGGCATTGATACGGCGGATGAGCTGGCGGGGTTTTGCATATATATATTGCCCGCCGACCGCGACTGGTCACTGGCTCAGATTTTTTGTTTGGCCGCGCCCGCTCTGGAAAACTTTTCTTCTTGAAGATGAATAATCACTTTGGCTGTTGACTTCGCAGTTTTCCGCTCTAAACATTTTCCTATGTTTAAGGAAAAAGGAATGAACCAATAGTTCGCCGACCGCAAGCCGCGCTGCCTTCACGTCAAGGGCCACGCGTTAATGGAAATATTACCACATCAAAAGTTCTGGTGATTGGTGCCGGTGGCGAACAAATGGGCGTTGTCGATATAGACAGTGCGCTGGCCATGGCCGAGGAAGAAGGTTTGGATTTGGTGGAAGTGTCGCCCAATGTTGAGCCTCCCGTGTGCAAAATTCTTGATTATGGCAAGCTTAAATATCAAGAGCAGAAAAAAGCCAGCGAAGCGCGTAAGCGTCAAAAAACGGTTGACGTGAAGGAAATCAAGATGCGTCCGAATATTGATACCCATGATTACGATGTCAAAATGCGCTCGGTGAACAAATTTATCGGCGAGGGCGACAAGGTGAAAGTGACTATGCGCTTTCGCGGACGCGAAATGGTGCATCAAAACCTCGGCATGGAGGTTCTCAATCGTGTGCGCGATGATATAGAAGAAA
>CAYQFO010000160.1:0-3175 GCA_964416815.1 uncultured Rhodobiaceae bacterium
ACCTTGTTGCCGTAAAGCGCACCAAGAGCCTTAAAACGTTCCTCGGCAGCAGCAAGGTCGAGCATTTCGCTTTCAGTGACCAATGGGCAGACCCAATAAACTTGCGCCCCGTCTGCTATAGCGCGTTTTAGACTAGCAGCCAGCTCGTCATAACGCTCCATACTGACACTACGCGTGTCTATCGGTTGCCGCCCTGATGGTTTGTCGGACATACGCGAAACATCCATGTCGCCATAGACGGCCAGCGTAAGGGTGCGCGGAATAGGCGTTGCCGTCATCACCAATATGTCAACCCCATTGCCTTTGCCCGAAAGCTGCATGCGTTGTTGCACACCAAAGCGATGCTGCTCGTCGACCACGGCCAAACCAAGGTCGTTGAATTTAATATCATCTTGAAACAGCGCGTGCGTACCAATGGCGATTTGCGCGCGACCATCGGCCAATCGCGCCAAGGCTTCATGTCTTGTTTTACCTTTATTTCTACCAGTAATGGTTTGGTATTTAATGTTTAATTGCTCCAACCACGGACCGATTGTGGCCGCATGTTGGAGCGCAAGAATTTCTGTCGGGGCCATGATGGCGGCTTGTGCGCCGCTTGCAACCGCCTGCAACATGGCGATGATGGCGACGATGGTTTTACCGCTGCCGACATCGCCTTGCAATAATCGCAGCATACGTGTCGGCGCAGCCATATCGGCGCGAATATCGGCAATCGCCGCCTGCTGCGACCCGGTTAACGAGAATGGCAGTAAATTCAGTAATTTATCGGCCAATACAGTGTCACCACCATATTGACGTCCGGCAATATCCCGCCGTCGACGTCGCGCCAATGCCAGCACAAGCTGGTGCGCCAGCAATTCATCATAGGCAAGCCGCGCGCGCGCCGGATGCTGTGGCGCCAAATCACCCATTGATTCCGGTCTGTGAACCTGTGTCAAAGCCAGTTGCCAATCAGGCCACCCTTGCTTGCTGCGCCATCGAGGCTCTTGCCATTCGGGAAGCGCGGGCAGGGTGGGCAGAGCTGCCTGTATGGCTTTAACCAGCACTTTTGCCGATAATCCGGCCGTCAGCGGATAAACGGGTTCAACCGGCGGCAAGGCAACGAATTCTGCGTCGGACAGCATGTGGTCGGGGTGGACAATCTGCACTTGCTCGCGAAAATGCTCAACGCGACCGGAAATCATGCGGCGGCTATTGACCGGTAGCACACGATTCAGCCAGTCGCCTTTGGCATGAAAAAACACCAGCGACAAAAACCCCGTATCATTACCAGTCAGCACACGATAGGGCAGATTGCGACGGCGCGGGGCGTCGTGTTTCAGAATTTCCACCTCGAAAGTGGCAATGCGACCGTCTTCCACCTCGCCAATGGCCGGACGATAACGTCTATCAATCAAATTGCTCGGCAGATGATGCAACAAGTCAATAATTTTATCGCCAGTAAATTCGGTCAATATCTGCGCCAGTTTCGGCCCAATGCCCGGCAATCGGGTGGCGTCGGCAAAAAGCGCATCAAGAATAGACGGGCGCATCAAAATTCCTCCAAGCCAAAGCCTAGCATAAACTGTCGCAAAACCTTATAAGCTGAAAAGCTATGACCATGTATTTTGAAGACGCTGAGCGTCGGAAACTTTATTTCCGTTCCTGCCATCGCGGCATCAAGGAAATGGATGTGATTTTTTCCCGCTTTGCCGAAATAACCCTGCCGCATTTAAGCGATGCCGAGCTGGTTGATTTTGCGCGTATTCTGGAATTGCCGGATGACAAGCTGTTTGCGTGGGGCACTGGTCGTGAGACAGTGCCGGATGAACTGCGTTCGCCATTGCTGAATGCGCTGTTGAAACTTGACTATATGACGAAATAGATGGGTAGCTCGGTCGCACAAACCCCCGATAGGCGTCTGCTTGAGGCGAAAAAGCTGACACTGGCTGGTGTGCCGGACGGCTTTCAGCCTTTTTTATTGGCCGATTTGGTGCGTTTCAGCGGCGGTCGTGTGGTTGTCATTGCCCGCGATGGCAAACGCGCACGGCTGCTGGCACGCGGTTTGGCTTTTACGGCACCGGATGTGCCGGTGGTGAATTTTCCGGCTTGGGATTGCCTACCTTATGACAGATTGTCGCCGCATTTGGCGATAAGTGCCGAACGCATGGCGGCTTTGGCGCGATTGCCGATGCTTGAAGCAAGCCCGCATATTGTATTGACCACGCTTTCTGCCGCCATACAGCGTGTGCCGACCCGCGATAGGCTGGCCGGTTTGAGCTTTACCGCGCACGCGGGGCAGGTGCTGGCAACAGAGGCGTTGACGCACTTTTTGACCACCAATGGCTATGCGCGTTGTTCCACTGTTATGGAGGCTGGAGATTTTGCCGTTCGCGGTGGCATTATTGATATTTTTGCGCCCATGACCACAGAGGGGCCAGAGGGGCCGCAAAATCCGGTGCGACTGGATATGTTTGGCGATACGTTGGAGTCAATTCGTACATTTGATGTTGAAAGCCAGCGAACCATTGGGCAATTAACAGAATTGACCTTAACGGCAGCCGGTGAAATTCATCTCGACGAGGCGTCCATCCAGCGTTTTCGGCGGGGTTATGTGGCGCATTTTGGCGCCGTGATTGATGCTGACCCGCTTTATGCGGCGGTAAGCGATGGGATGCGGTATCAGGGCATGGAGCATTGGCTGCCGTTATTTGACGACAGACTGGAAACGCTGTTCGACCATTGCGGTGATGCGCTGTATCTGGGCGATGACCAAATTGCGGCGGCGCAACAAGAAAAAGTGAAACAGATTGATGATTATTACACGGCGCGGGTGGCCGCATTTGAGGGAGAAAAGCGACGCCCAAGCGGCCAACGGGTTATAAAACCTCTGCCGCCGGATGCGCTTTATTTATCCGATGCAGGCTGGCAGGCACAGCTTGCAGCACATTCTTGGCGACCGCTTGTTGCTTTCAGCGCATCCGACAACCCGGTGTCCGATAGTGCGATTGATATGGGCGCGCGTGTCGGGCGCAGTTTCGCGCCGGAACGCCAACAAAAGGATACGAATTTATTTGAAGCCGTGGTGCAGCATATTGAAAGCCTATGCACCGAAGGACGCGCCCTCTTGCTGGTGGCCAATAGTGCGGGCGCACTTTATAGGTTGCAAAATCTGCTACACGAGGCCGGGCTGTCG
>CAYQFO010000161.1:0-3172 GCA_964416815.1 uncultured Rhodobiaceae bacterium
CATTTACTGCATGAAGCATTGCGGCGTGTTCTGGGGCCGCATGTCACGCAAAAAGGGTCACTAGTCAATGAGGCGCATTTGCGTTTCGACTTCAGCCATCCCAAGGCGATGCGCGAAGATGAAATGACGGCGGTTGAAATCATGGTCAATGATATGGTGCGTGGCAATGGCGAGGTTTCGACCCGATTGATGACGCCTGATGAAGCCATGGAGGCGGGAGCACTGGCTCTGTTCGGTGAAAAATATGGTGAGGAAGTGCGTGTGCTGGCCATGGGCGATGAGGGGGAAAGCGCGCGTGCTGATTATTCGGTTGAACTGTGCGGCGGCACGCATGTACGTCGCCTTGGCGATATTGGTTTTATCAAAATTGCCCATGAGACGGGGGTGGCCTCTGGCATTCGCCGTATTGAAGCCTATACGGGCAGCGGCGCATTGGCGCATATTTTTACGCAGGAACGGTTGTTGCGCACGGCTGCCAAGGCGTTGAAAATCGGTGCAGTTGATTTGCCCGACCGCTTAGCGCGCTTGCTTGAGGAACGCAAGCACCTTGAGCGCGAATTGGCTGAAGCTAAAAAGAAACTGGCTTTGGCCGGTGATGTCTCTGGCGGTGCGGCGAGCGATGGCGTGCGGGAGGTTAATGGTATCAAGTTGATGGCGCGTTGTATTGAGGCACTTCCGGCCAAGCAATTACGCAGTTTGGTTGATGAGGGTAAAAAACAGCTTGGCAGTGGTGTTGTGGTGTTTGTCGGCATTGATAATGGCAAGGCCGGTATTGCGGTGGGAGTGAGTGATGATTTGACCGACCGCTTTGATGCGGTCACGCTTGTTCAGGCTGGTGCGGCCAAACTTGGCGGAGAAGGCGGTGGTGGCCGCCCCGATATGGCGCAGGCCGGTGGCCCCGATATAAGTGGCGGTGATGCGGCACTGGCCGCCATAGAAGAAATGTTGAACGCTTAAATTTTAAGACCTATTGCTTTGACAAGGTGGTTTCCAAATTGTCTGCAATTTTGTCGAGGAACTCCTGTGTCGTCAGCCATTTTTGTTGTTCGCCGACCAGCAAGGCCAAATCTTTGGTCATTGCGCCGCGTTCCACGGTTTTGACACAAACTTGTTCCAGCGTTGTCGCAAAATTGACCAATGCGTCGTTTTTGTCCATTTCGGCGCGTTTAGCCAGCCCGCGCGTCCAAGCAAAAATGGAAGCGATTGAATTGGTCGAGGTTTTTTCGCCGCGTTGATGCGCCCGATAATGGCGCGTCACTGTGCCGTGGGCGGCTTCGGCTTCCACGGTTTTGCCGTCGGGTGTCAGCAATACCGACGTCATCAGCCCCAGCGAGCCGAAGCCTTGCGCCACCGTGTCGGATTGCACATCACCATCATAATTTTTACACGCCCAGATAAATTTGCCCGACCATTTCAGCGCCGCCGCCACCATATCGTCAATCAGCCGGTGCTCGTAGTGAATACCGAGCGTGTCAAATTGTTGTTTGAATTCAGCGTCAAATACTTCCTGAAACAAATCTTTGAAGCGTCCGTCATAGGCTTTCAAAATGGTATTTTTGGTTGACATATAAAGCGGCCATTGGCGGTCAATGGCATAGAGCATACAGGCGCGGGCGAAATCACGAATACTGTCGTCAAGATTAAACATGCCCATGGCGACGCCCCCGCCGGGGAAATCATAAATGTCGAATTCCTTGACATCGCTACCGTCTTCGGCTTCCCAGCGCAGGGTGAGTTTGCCCTTGGCTGGCACGACAAAATCTGTGGCGCGATATTGGTCGCCGAAAGCATGGCGCCCAATCACAATCGGGCTGGTCCACCCCGGCACCAGACGCGGCACATTGCGGCAGATAATCGGCTCGCGGAATACCGTGCCGCCCAAGATATTACGGATGGTGCCGTTGGGTGATTTCCACATTTTTTTCAGGCTAAATTCTTTAACCCTATCTTCGTCTGGTGTGATGGTGGCGCATTTCACGCCAACGCCAATTTTTTTAATGGCATTGGCGGCATCCACGGTTATTTGGTCATCGGTTTCATCGCGGGCTTCAATACCGAGGTCGTAATATTTCAAGTCAATATCAAGATAGGGG
Source organism: uncultured Rhodobiaceae bacterium (assembly GCA_964416815.1). Lineage (GTDB taxonomy): Bacteria > Pseudomonadota > Alphaproteobacteria > RS24 > RS24 > JBPCVS01. Next base: position 2,094 of record CAYQFO010000161.1, read on the forward strand.
AGGATGAGCTTGTCTTTGATGATTTGCCAGATGATGCGCGTCATCTCATCGCCATTGAGTTCGACGATGGGATTTTTGACCTTAATTTTGCTCATGTTTTCCTCTCACGTCTTTCAGCTTACATAGCCTATAGCAAAAGCAGCCGATTGATTAAAGGGTGGTATTGATTTATGTCAAACCATGACAAAACATATTACAGAGGGTGTGGGTCATGCGTCGGCACCGGCGATTATTTTGGTGGGGACGCAATTGGGCGAAAATATCGGTATGGTCGCGCGCGCCATGTTGAATTTCGGCCTGACCGATTTGCGACTGGTCAAGCCGCGCTCCGACTGGCAGAAGGCGCGCGCCATAAAAGCGGCTGCTGGTGCTGAAGCCTTGATTGAAAACCATCAATTATTCGATAGCTTGGCTACTGCTGGTGCTGATTTGGGGTTTCTGGTGGCGACCACGGCGCGTTTTAGGGATATGGTGAAGCCGGTGCTGACGCCGCGATGCGTGGCGCATAGGCTGCGGACACGCGCTGAGGCTGGTGGCATTGCCGCTAAAGGCGGGATTGTATTTGGGCCGGAGCGTAGCGGTTTGGACAATGAGGATATTTCGCTGGCCGATGCGATTTGCCGTGTGCCGCTGAATGCTGATTTCAGTTCGCTCAATCTGGCACAAGCAGTGTTGGTGATGGCCTATGAATGGTTTCAGCTCGGTGATGATACGCAAAGCGTGGGTCTGCCCATGCCGGATACGCGACCAGCTATGCGCGGCGAAATGAACGCCATGTTTGCCCATTTTGAGGCGGCACTGGATGCGGCAGGGTTTTTGACGCCGCCGGAAAAAGCACCGACCATGGCGCGTAATCTGCGCAATATGTTGCATCGTGCGCAAATGACCGAGCAGGATGTGCGCACATTTCGCGGTGTGATTAATGCTCTTTTGCGGTGGCCGCGTGAGGTTCATAATGCGGCGGTGAATGCGCGCGTGGCGGACATATCGCGTGGGCGCCTCGCAGCCGATGCAATGCAGGATGGTCAAAAAAATAGGCAAAAACCTGTTTGACATGGTGCAGGTGACGGGTATATTAC
>CAYQFO010000162.1:0-3157 GCA_964416815.1 uncultured Rhodobiaceae bacterium
GTCTATAACCAAACGCTTTGAGCCCCTGCTGCAAACCATTGACCCCACTCCCGCTATCGCCGGACGCCAATGGCGGCACGCTCTGCACCACCACCCCATCTGGCCAAAGACCGATGCCATGCGCAGCAAGGCGTTGCCAATCCAAAACTTCACCGGGGTCAATTTTGCGCTCAGGCGCAATATCGCTATGCCCGACAATTTGGGTCGGCGCAATTTGATGCCGCGTCACAATATCTTCGGCCAATAATATCAGGCTTTCTATTTGTGCTTCTGGATAGGGCGTCATGCTGGCGTCCCCATTATCGCCATGAGTGGCATGAGTGGCATGAGTCGTATGACCAGCATGGTCAAGTTCAATGCCAATCGACGCACTGTTGACATCGTCAACACCCTGCCAATGCGCCACACCGGCATGCCAAGCGCGGTCGGCTTCATCAACCAATTGATAAACTTCGCCGGTTGCCGCTATCAGATAATGCGCTGAGACTTTCGTTTCAGGGTCGCACAGCCGCGCCAATGCGGCGGCGCAATCGGGCATATTGGTGTAATGCAGCACCAGCATAGAGACCGGCAGTTGACGCACATCAAAATTCGGCGAGGGACGCGCTATCGGGGTCACAAGACGGCACCGGCGGGGGCCACTTCGCGCTTACGCAACGCAATCACCAATACGCCCAATAGAGTGATTGTCCCGCCGACCCATAACCGCAAACCCAATGTGTCGCCCCAGAAAGTCACGCCGAAAATAATACCGAAAATCGGTGCCATCAGCGTCAAAGGCGCCGTGAGCGAAACATCATAACGTTGCAGCAAATAATACATACCGGCATGGCCAATCAGGCTCGCGCCAATGGCGGTGTAGACCACCCCACCCCAACCATAAAGACCAGCATTGGCCAGCACACTCACATGATTATGCTCAAACACCAGCGATACGGCAAATAAGGGCGGCCAGCTCAACATGGCAATCCACGCCTGCATTTGATAAACGCCGGTATGCTTGATGCGTTTCATAATGATTGTCCCGACCGAGCCAAGAAAAGCCGCACCGACAACCATAAAAAGGCCGATGCGCTCGTCCATAATAACCGGGTCAAAACTGATAATCACCACGCCCGCGAGAGCCATAACAATGCCAAGTGTACGCCGCCAGCCAACCTTCTCATTCAAAAATATCACCGACATGATGGTGCTTATCGGAACCGCCAGTTGCACCACAACCGCCACCGCCGACACATTGGTGGCCAGTGCCATGCCGCCATAAAAAAGCGTGAAATGTGCCGAACCCATAAATATGCTTATCAGCACAACTTCCGGCATATGTCCGGTAACAATTTTCAAAAACGGCAACAGCAATGCCGTCAGCAAAAGATAGCGCAGGCCGGTAAATAATATCGGTGGCAGTTCGCTCACACCAGCTTTACCGGCAATAAAGGTAAAACCCCAGACCACACAAATAATGAACATCAGAAAAAAATGCCGCAATGCCATAAACTTGATGTAGCATGTGCTCCGATTGTTCACCAGCCTTTGAGTTGATTTCGAGGAAAATGATGACCGCTTTATTGTTTGACCTTGACGGCACATTGGCCGACACCATGCCGGATTTACACGCCGCCATGAACTATGTGCTGGACACGCTTGGGCATGATGACCTGCCGCCCGACCCCATTCACCACATGATTGGGGGCGGCGCACGAATGATTTTGCAACGTGGGCTGGCAGAAAATAATGTGACGCTGGACGACGCCGCGCTTGATGCCGCAACCGAAAAATTCATTCGCCGGTATGAAGACAATATCGACACCCACACGGTGATTTATCCCAATTTGCTGCCAGTGCTGGAAAGTGCCAAAGCCGCCGGTATAAAAATGGCGGTGGTGACCAATAAGCGCGAAGGCTTGTCGGCCAAACTTTTATTCCGGCTCGGCCTGCACGGATTTTTTGACACACTGGTCGGCGGCGATACACTGCCGCAACGCAAACCAGACCCCCATCCCATTCACGAGGCCTTACGCCGCCTTGGCGTCACAACCGATAAAGCCATTATGGTCGGCGATAGCGAAACCGACACCAAAGCCGCGCGCGCCGCCAATGTCGCCACCATATGCGTCAGTTTCGGCTATCGTCGCGTTGCATTGGAAGCATTGGATGCCGATAAAATAATCGATGATTTTGCGCAATTTTCCGCCGCCGCCAAAGCCGTAAAACCCGGCCTGTTTGACGCTCTCGACTAAAACCGCAACCGAGCGGCAATACCGCCCTCATGGCTTTCCGAATTATCGCCTAAACTGCCAGAATATCGTAGCTCTAACGCAAAATAATTATTTGTCATCAATACGCCAAAGCCAATCACGGTGCTGTCTTCGGGTTCGTCATAATTTTTAAGGAGAAATGACTTACCACTGTCATCACCAGCAAATTGCACCTGCGCCGCATAAGGCTCATATTTGTCAATCACCTTGACCCCCAGATAATAATGTGGCCGCCAAGTAATCTTGACCGCATCATCATCGCCAAATTGCATACCACCACGAATGCCGAAGCTCGTCGTTGTCAAAGCCGATGTCGCCTGCCCCAGTTTCAGCCGCAAGGACGCGTTGTCAGATAGGCCCCTCTCGCTATAAGCATCCTGCTCCATTTCAAAATAATCAACACCAAGCGTACCCTGCCAGAAATGGCGGCCATATTTGGCCGGTATCAAAAATTTGGCCGAGCCGCCGACCATCGAAGCATCCCAGCTACTGGTCAATATACTGGTCAATATGTTGTCATCCGGCATGTTGTCATCCAGCTGACCAAAGGATACCCAGCGGTTTTGGCTTAAATTGCCGCGACCACGCTGAGCCGTCAATTCCATTTGCAAAAAACCAAAATCTTCTACCGCATAAATGCCGCCTAAAAAATTTTCACTTCTGACTTCTTCATTTCTGGCTTCATTGGTTTGTCCGTTTTTTTCATCTACGCCAGTGTAGACCAGCTGAGCGAATACACCCAGCACATCCAGCCCCACGTCCGGCAAATCATAGCCAAAACTGACGCCATAGCCAGTGCCGACAATTGCGTGGTTATGCGTCGTCCTTTCCCGCTCGGTATAATTACCAAATTGCTGCGCCCAGCTATCGCCACGGCGGCCAATTCCGGCACGCACCAATGT
>CAYQFO010000163.1:0-3086 GCA_964416815.1 uncultured Rhodobiaceae bacterium
CGGGAAGAATGAAAAAAAAACCTTTGCGCGCACCTATCGTGACGGGGAGACGCATCAGCAAATGGCAGACGGTGCGGTTGATGAAGCCTTGGTGATTCTGGCTGAGCGCTGGAAGAAAATTGCCGCCGTGTCATCGGGCGAGCTGACAAGCCTACGCATTCGCACTCAATATGCGGGCTTGCGGAGCTGGCGCAGAATCCAGACGCGATTGGACAAAGTAGATTTAATCCGCAATGTGAGCATTCGTGAAATATCACTGCGCTATGCCTATATCAATATCGGCTATGTCGGTTCAAATGAACAATTGATACGAAATCTGGGGCAAAACGGTCTTGCGCTCACAGAAACGGACGATGATTGGGTGATGGCATTAAAGAGGAAATGATGATTCCATTGCGTGGCTTTTACATCAGCATCATGATTGCTTTTGTTCTTATTATTTACTTGCTGTTTCAGCTGTCGGGCATTTTGATGCCTTTTGTTATCGGTTTTGTTGTCGCTTATTTTCTTGACCCGGTGGCTGATTATCTGGAAAATTTGGGTACGCCACGCATATTGGCCACGGCCATAATCAGTATCGGCATGATTTTGGCCATATTGTCATTTCTGATATTCGGCCTGCCTATTTTGTTTCAACAAATTGGGCAGCTTGTTATGACCCTGCCTGACTATATTCGTGAGTTGCAAATGTGGATTGGACAACAGGGCGATTTGCAGGACCAACAAAAAATTGTCCGGCAAATCGGTGAATCGGCTATTGGCACCTTAAAAAGCGTGACTGGTCAAATTTTTCAGTCTGGCTTGTCAATACTCAATATTCTCGGATTATTGTTAATCAGCCCGATTGTGGCCATCTATATGCTCAATGACTGGGACCGCATGACCGCCACGATTGACCGGTTGCTGCCGAATGAATTGGCTGAGACCGTGCGTCATTTGTTTCATCAAATTGATGAAATCCTGTCTGGCTTTTTGCGCGGGCAGATTCTGGTTTGTCTTTTACTGGCGACGATTTATGTGCTCGGCCTGTCTTTGGTTGGGTTGAAGGGCAGCATTGTCGTTGGGATTATCGCTGGTCTTTTAAGTTTCATGCCCTATGTCGGGTCTGTTTTTGGTGTGGTGTTGGCCGCAAGTTTGGGGGTTGGACAATTCGGTCTAGACTTATCACAACTTGTGCCGATTTTTGCTGTATTTGCCGTTGGTCAGTTTGTTGAAGGAAATTTTCTGACACCGCGTCTGGTCGGCAATCGTGTGCAGTTGCATCCGGTATGGATTATGTTTGCACTTCTGGCCATGGGGTCGGTGTTTGGTTTTCTGGGGTTGCTTTTGGCGGTGCCATCGGCGGCTGTTATCGGTGTTCTGGTGCGTCATGCGCTGGTTGTTTATCAACGCGATTTCCAACATTCGGTAGATGATTAATGGGCAAACAGCTGACGCTTGATTTGCCGGTGCGTGTGGCTTTGGGGCGTGAGGATTTTTTGGTCGCGCCGTGCAATCGGCAGGCCGTGGCCTGCATTGATGCGTTTCCTGATTGGTCGCCAGCTGTGCAATGTCTTTATGGTCCGTCCGGTTGCGGCAAAACCCATTTGGCGGCAGTGTTGGGACGACACTATAAGGTGACGCCAGTGTCGTTTGAGCAAGCCGCCGCGCGGGTTCACGCTGAGGCTTGTCTGGCAGGTGCGTTTGACACTGATATTGTCCTTATTGACGGGCTGGAGAGAGGATTACACGGGTGCGAAGAAATTTTCTTTCACATGCTGAACCACGCACACAATGATGGTGCGCCGATTTTATTGCTGACACAGACGCCACCAGCGCACATTGCGACGCCATTGCCCGATTTGGCATCGCGCTTGCGCGCCATTCAGGCCGTTGCCATGCACCCGCCAGATGATGTTCTGCTGGCTGGTTTGGTGCGTAAATTATTTGCCGACAGGCAATTACGGGTTGATAGGCGGGTTATCGACTATATGGTCGTGCGTATTGAACGCGACTTTACGGCCATTGCTCATTTTGTTGACAGGCTGGATAATTTGGCGTTGCAACAAAAGCGGTCAATCACCGTGCCTTTTGTTGCCGGATTGCTCGCCCCTCACCCAAGTGAGCAAATACAACCGGCGCAACGCTGACTACCGGAGCTGCTATGGCAAAGACGAAACCTTTGATTGGTAAGCCTGACAGGCATTTGCAATTGCCCGACACCTATTTGGGCTTTTCGCGCGCCGAGCGGTTTGTCAATCGTGAATTGTCATGGCTGGCTTTTAACCAGCGTGTGCTGGAAGAGGCTTCAAATGTGCGTCATCCGGTGTTGGAACGGCTGCGGTTTTTGTCGATTTCGGCCAATAATCTTGATGAATTTTTTATGGTGCGCGTGGCCGGGTTGGCCGGACAAAAAAATGCCGGTGTGGAATCGCTCAGTCAAGATGGGTTGACGCCTGCCGACCAGCTTGACCGGGTGATGGAATGCGCCAATAAGTTGATGATTGAGCAGCAGAAAACATGGCGCGATTTGTTAAAAGAATTGCGCCGCCAGCAGATCACTGTTCTGGAAGCAGACGCGTTACAAAAACAACAAGTGGCTTGGTTGGAGGATTATTTTCTTGAACGAGTCTTGCCGATTTTAACGCCATTGGCGATTGATCCGGCGCATCCGTTTCCGTTCATTCCCAATCTTGGTTTGGCCATGGCACTGCAATTGTCGCGCCGGTCGGATAATCGTCAGATGAATGCGCTGCTGATTATTCCGCAGCAATTGAACCGCTTCATTAGCTTGCCGGAAAAGAGTGCCGACAGGTTTAGTTTTTTGCGCCTTGAAACGCTGATTTCGATGTTTATAGAGCGGATTTTTCCGGGCTATGAAGTATTGGGGCAGGGTGTGTTTCGGATTGTTCGTGACAGCGATATTGAAATTGAGGAAGAAGCCGAAGATTTGGTGCAACTCTTTGAAAGTGCCTTGAAACGGCGTCGTCGTGGCTCGGTGATACGCCTGAAAATCGACAGTGCCATGCCGCCCAATTTGCAAAGATTGGTGATGTCCGAATTGCAGGCTGACCCGGCTCATGTGCTGGTGGTGGATGGTCTTGTGG
>CAYQFO010000164.1:0-3075 GCA_964416815.1 uncultured Rhodobiaceae bacterium
GTGCTGCGCTTAACGGCGACGGCCCGCTTGGTGTGCCACCCAAAATGGCGATTGCACATTTTTTGGTTAAAGCATTCGCCGAAGAAGTCTAATCAGAGGCCCTTGCGCTCAGGGGCGGCTTTATAAACCCCCAGAATATCCATTTTGGCGCAATAAAAATCTAACTCTTCCATGGCCAAACGCACTGGCTCGCTATGCGGGTGGCCTTCAATATCGGCATAAAATTGTGTCGCCGTCAGCCCGTCCGGCTGATAGCTTTCAAGCTTAATCATATTGACATTATTGGTGGCAAACCCACCCAGTGCCTTATACAAGGCCGCCGGCACATTGCGCACCGAAAAAATAAAAGTGGTTATCACATCGCCGTCATCAAGCTCGGCATCGTCGGGTGCCGCCGACAGCACCAGAAAACGGGTGGTATTGTTTTGCGTGTCCTCGATATTTTCGCGCAACACGTCAAGCCGATAGGTTTCGGCAGCTAGTTTACTCGCAATGCAGGCATGACCGTCAACCGGCGTCTCGGCGAGTTCGCGCGCTGCACCGGCCGTGTCGGAGCGCACCACCGGCATCAGGCCAAGTTCGCCGATGAGCTTACGGCACTGGCTTAAGGCCATTTCATGGCTATGCACATGGGTTAAATTATCGAGTGGCACGCCTTTGGGAGCCAGCAGGCAATGATGCACGGGCATGAAATATTCGCCGATAATATAAACCCCTGCCCCCGGCATGAGCCGATGCAAATCGGCCACACGACCAGCCACCGTATTTTCCACCGGCAACAAAGCCAAATCAACCTCGCCCGCTTTCAGACGCTCAAAGGTTTGCTCAAACGTAACGCACGCTACGACTGTGTAATCAGGATAAAGATTTGTGCAGGCAATATGGGAATTGGCGCCCAATTCGCCCTGAAAGGCTATGTGCTTCATGGCGTGTCCTCAGCGTTAATTTGCCCACCAAGCAGGCGATTGGCAAGTACCAAATCTTCGCGGGTATCCACCCCGAGCGGCACCACATCTGCACAGGCCACGACAATACTCATGCCTGCTTCCAAGGCGCGTAATTGCTCCAGCCGTTCGCGCTTTTCAAGCGGGGAAGGCGGTAAAGCCACAAAGCGATCAAGCGCGGCGCGATGATAGCCATAAAGACCGATATGATGATAAAGCACCCCGTCACCATGAGGTGCTGCGGCGCGGGTAAAATAAAGGGCGCGTCCGACATTTTCCCCATCCGCCAAGGACAAAACCGCCTTGACCACATTAGGGTTGTCGCGTTCGGCGACATTGCTGATTTCAGCCACCAATGTGGCGATATCGCCCTGCGGTAAAATTTCCAGAACCCGGCGAATGAGTGTCGGGTTCAATGTCGGTAAATCGCCCTGAACATTGATGATGGCGTCATGGTCATCGGCGTCAATATGCGCCAAAGCTTGATGAATTCGGTCGGAGCCGGAGGGCAAATCAGGTGCGGTCAATACCGCTTCGCCGCCTGCCGCCGTCACCACCTCTGCTATTTCGGCTTCGGCGGCGGCAACGACCACGCGGGCGCAATCGGCCTCTTGGGCGCGCTTCATCACCTGCACAATCATCGGCAAACCAGCAATATCGGCCAGCGGTTTGTTCGGCAGGCGAACCGAAGCCAGACGCGCCGGAATGAGAATAATCGGATTGTGTATTGCACGCGCCATAGAACGCTCATCCTTGGTTACCATAGAGTTTTATCGCAAGACCCACCACCGCATTAAGTGCAGGAAATCTTATGGCGTGAACCCCGTGAAGCGTGTATACCAAGCGTTAGGTAAAATTGCAGGTCTTTTTTGAGGCGAGAGAATGGACAGTTTTGAGCTAAACAAAATTGCAGGTGCTATATTGTTCACGCTCCTCATCTATATGGGTGTACAAAATCTTGGTGCGGCTCTTTTTGAAATTGAACCGGCGCATCCGAAAGCTTATGTGGTTGAAGGCGTGGACGAGGAGGGGGGTGCGCCGACAGCAGCAGCTGCCATTGTTGAAATCGTGCCGATTGGTCAATTATTGGCTACGGCATCGGTTGAAAAGGGTAAGAAAATTGCCAAGAAATGTCTGTCCTGCCATAGTTTTGAACCCGGTGGTGCCAATAAGATAGGTCCGGCACTGCATGATATTGTTGGCAGCAATGTTGCCCAAATTGCTGGTTTCAAATACTCCGCTGCACTCATCGAAATGGGCGGCCAATGGGATTATGAAACGTTGAACGGGTTTTTGGAAAACCCGAAAAAATATGCCACCGGCACCGCCATGAGCTTTATTGGTTTGCGTAAACCCAAAGACCGCGCTAACATCATTGCCTATTTGGACAGTTTGAAATCTTTCTGAAACCTTGAAATGTTTTGTGTTGACAGCGTAAGATTCCGCATACTAATTTTTATTTAGCACTAAAATGCTTTAATGACTTAAGCTAAGTTTTTAGAGCGGGTTTTCTACAATATCTGGGTTTAATAAAATGGCTCTTATGGTTAAAGAGAATATCGTTATTACCACTCAAGACGGCGCAAGTGCCAGTCGGGCAACAAAAGGGGTGGCGAAATTTCTTAAAAATTTGGATATTCCTTGCCGTTTTGAATTTCCCAAGGGAGAAAGCATTCAAGTCGGGGAGGGAAAGCCTCTTTTTACTTTTATTTTTCATGCTACTCATTTCTTACGGAAAGGTATGGGTGAACTGAATGTGGGGCGCGCCTACATAGAAGGTAAATTTGATATTAAGGGTGATGTTGCTGCTTTTATGAATCTGAGAAAATTATTAAAGTCTAAAAACACTTTTTTTTCTCTTTTTAAGTTGAGTTGGAAAATTTTATTCAGTTCTTTTCGAAGAAGTAATAAAAAATCTATTGATTTTCATTATAGTTTTGACGATGAATTTTTTTATACTTTCACTGATAAAAAATACCATATGTATTCGCAGTGCATTTATAAAACGCCTACAGAAACACTGGAGCAAGCGGCAGAGCACAAACTGGAAACCATGTATAATGGTCTGCAGCTCAAAGAAGGGATGCGGTTGCTGGATATCGGTGGCGGCTGGGGAGGCGTCAGTATTTAC
>CAYQFO010000165.1:0-3000 GCA_964416815.1 uncultured Rhodobiaceae bacterium
GTTAAATGAATTACAATTTCTTCAATGGTTTTTTTATCAACTAATAACAACTCCGTAATTTTATCAATTCCACGTTCTAACATATCTCTAGTAGGAATTTCTAATAATTGGTCATTACAATTTTGTATTTGATTCATAATATCTGTATTTTTTTTTATTTTATCATTCATATTTTTATTTTGTGCGATATAACTTATCGGATTGGGAATTAAGTTTTTGGCTTCCACCACAGAATTAAGTATGTTATCATATTTATTTTTGTCAATTAATATTATTCTTTTATTTGGATTCCATGTAGATGCCCCGGTAATTTGTTTGTGTATCCACTTTGGACGGATCATATTATTATTTATGTTGCTAATGGGAACAAAATTTTTTATTTTGACATACGGGTCATTTCTACCCACTACTGCGCCAAATGTGACATCTGAATATCCCCATATTGAAATATATCTTGTTGTTTTTTCAAATAAAATTGCTTTATGAGTATTATTTCTATAAATTTTCATATTACGTTTTTCTTTTCTGCTTAATTCTAATGAGTGATTGTTTATTTTGCTTAATGGTATCTCGTCATGATTATTAGAATCAAATTTTATAAAAAAATAGTTTTTGGTTGTACTTGGCAGGATAGTATATGACATATTTGATTCATCTGACATATATTCTAATATGTGGTACCATTATAAAAAAATTTTGGTTATTATTAGATGGTCACACAACTTACCTAACGGTATGGATTCATGTAGAAAGTATGAACAAAAAAATCAAAAATTCAAACTACAAAAAAGACAATGATGCATACAGTAATGGATTTGGATTGAAAATCAATACAGATCGCCGTTAGGAATAGCCTTCTGTAAAATATCGCAATTTTTTACCCTCTTCATCGGTTTTGTATATTTTGAAGGTTTGACGTATGTGTTCTAGTTCGTCCTTGACTTTTTTAATCGTTTATTGATTTTTGTATTTTATATTCCAAATCAATGTCGAGGAATTTATCATGTAATTTCTCGAGCTCTTGTATGTATTGAAATATGTGAATGTTTACAGTATTGAGAATATTTTCTCTTGTAAATTTTGATGGCATTGCCATTTGCTAGCCATATAAACAACATCAATTCCTATAATGGAATCCTCTAGACAGCCATATGCAAGATAAAGTTCTGTTTTTACTGAAAATTGTGATTTTTGGCATATTCCTGTATGCAGGCATATCAGCCAAACACATGAAATGAACATAACACATGTAACAATCTATAACTGGATCAAAAAATACACTCAAATTATAGAATCATAGGGTCGGAATTTTCAAAAATATGACCGGATGTCTGCTCTTTGGACGAGATGGTATTAAACGTCAAATATACTATAAAAAGCAGTAAGGGATCCAATGATTGGCGGAACTATTGTGGATCCTCGCACTTGATTTATCATAGCAGCAGATGTGTTTAAAAACGTGAAATTTATGATGCACATAAAATATTGATAGAGGGTGTATCGGCAATATCCTCATACGTAGTTACTGATTCTTTGAGGTCTTATGATCGTACAATAAGACGTGGCCTAGGCAGTAGAATGACTGCACATGTTAGAACAAAGGCAATAAAAAACGAGTTTACAAACAGACCGATTGAACGCATCCATAATGAAATGAGAGAGAAAATTAAGTGCTAGGCGTGGACTAGATAATAATAAATCAACACAGAATTTTCTAGATCTCTTTCAAATCCACTACAACTTTGTCAGACTACACTAGGGTCTAAAAGGTCAGACACCTGCAGAGGCCACAGATATGGGTATGAATCTTGGTCCTGACAAGTATAGGTCATTAATTAAACATGTAAAAACAAAGCCTACATTGATCACCAGTCTGGGCGAACGTATCAAATATCTTAATGTGGACAATGATGGGAATACTATCAAAATAACACCAAGAAGTTGGCAGATAAAAAAAGACATGCTATGAGATAAAGGATATTTTGAGTTTGAATGAGATCCGAATGATGGACGTGGATTTTGGATAAAAATCCATAATAATAATAAGTAAAAAATAATAAATTATTTAAAAAATGTTTTTTCTCTTTTCATTTCAGAATCTACTAGTGCCATACCTTTAGAATTGAGTGTGTATCTCTTGGCATGTTTACCATTACTTTGCACATTTGTAGACGTGGCTAGTCCATTTTTTTCTAGGAATGAGAGCCGTGAGAGAACGGATACTTCATTTTTAATTCCTAGCTTATCAAGGGGTATATCATTAGATGTTATTGGGGAGTGTTTACTTGCCAATTTTGCCATAATTTTTCTTGTCATAGGATCATTCAATATGACTAGATGATTTTTTTGATCTTGTGTCAATTTTCCCAATATTTCTGATATGCCTTTAACGATTTCATTCATATATTGCTAATAGCAAAATATGTATTTATAATTTGTGCTTTTTTTAAAAATAAAAAATATAATATATATACTAATTCAATTAAAATATCTTGATCATTTATATAGTTGAATATTAGAAGTATAATGAATGCCTTTTAGTACATTAAAAATTGTTTCAGATGATATGTATAGCGAATACCAATCATCGCTAGAAATTACACCATATTTATGCACACCTTGCATAATACACGAAAGCACCCCCCCACCTATTATGTGTTATATGGAAATATCAAAACAGCCTCCATTTGATATAACCGATATAACACTAATGGTAAAAAATTTCCATAGTGCAAATGAGGGTATTAATGAAAAGATTGATTTTATTATTAATTTCATGCCCGACGATGAAAATAAGCTCATTATTTCCAATGTAGAATTAAGAGAATGGGGTTCAACATTAGAATATGGTGATATTATGAAAATATTATATGAGAAATTGGAAGTAAGATAATTTATGCCCCAAATTTAACAGTCAACTCAAAAAGACCTTATTTTGAAGTGTATATGCCGTATAGTTTTATATTATGTCCAATCAGACTTTATACATGGAATATGTCT